>NZ_JBSRRO010000055.1:0-15428 GCF_055140965.1 Malaciobacter sp. | reverse complement strand
TTAATAAAACTTCATAATAAGTTCTATCATTGATCTAAAAAAATGTGATCATCTTACTTATCTCTTTACTTGTAATTATACAAAATTTATTAGTAGGAGAAAATAATGAGTGAAAAAGTAGAAGTTCTAAAAACAGAAGAGATGGAAAAACTTGAAGAGAAGTTCTCAATGCTAATACAAACTGGTAGAATAGATAATCTAATAGATTTATTAGCTGTTATATCAGATAATATTGAGATGACAACTGCTCCAATGGTTGATAAGATGATAGGTACAGTAGATAATCTTGCCACAGCAGGCTTTGTAACAGAAAATGCTGTAAGATATGCAAATAGAGAAATGAAAAAAAATGAAGTACCATCTTTATTTGGTTTACTTAAACTATTAAAAGATGAAGAGACAAGAAAAGGCTTAGCTTTTGTTCTTCACTTAACAAAAGGTATTGGGAAGCAAGTATAACTTTTTAAATAAACTTTCTATTTTTTAGAAAGTTTATTTAGTGTAACCTCTTTTAAAAGCTTTTGTGTATAAAAGTATGCAAAAATTGCAGCACTATAAATCATGATAAGAACACCAACCCATAAATAGATATAATCTAAAGCAAGCCAAATAACTATAACATAAGCAATAGCATATTTTGCAATTAGTTGGCGATATAAAGCTATATATAAAATCATCTTAGGTCTTTTTATACCTTGAAGTGTTGATACACAAATAAATAGTATTACATAAGCATAAAAAACTAAGACTTCAATAACTAAATAGTCATATCCAAAGCCTATAACTATTGGATCTGAGTCAAATTGAGAAATGATAGTTTTTCCAAAAATATATAAAAATATTATTCCAAAAGTAGCAATTGTAAATCCATATTTTAAAGCTTTATTAACAGTTTCTATAACTCTATCATATCTTCTTGCTCCAAAGTTATTTGAAACAATAGAAAGAACAGCAGAACTAAGTCCAAGTGCTGGAAGAAGCATGATTTGTTCAACTCTAAAACCTATTCCATATCCTGCTACTGCTTTTACTCCATAAAGTGATACAAAATACATTAAAAACAAAGAACCAATAGACATAATAAGCATATTCATTGATGAGGGAATACCTTGATTTATAAGATCTTTATAAATTTTTTTGTGAGGTAAGAAATAGTTTATTTTATGAAAATGTACAAGTTTTGTATCCATAACTTTAAGTAAAAGATATGAAGCATTTAAAAGTTGTATTAGTATAGTTGAAAGTGCTATTCCTTTTAAACCCATAGCAGGAATAAATAAAAATCCATATATAAATAAAGGATTTAGTGCTAAGTTTGCAAAAAAACCAAATATTAAAGTATTTCTATAAGCTTTGGTATCACCTTTTGATACAAGTATTGCATTAAGTGCAAAGTTAGTCATGAAAAATATAGTTCCAGCTAAAATTATATATATATAATCAAGTGCCATTTGTAAGTATTCACCACTTGCACCCAATAGTTTAAATAAATAAGGTGAGATTATAAACCCAATTATTGTAAGTACTATTGCAAGTAGTTGCATAAAGAAGATACCTTTGTGGGCATATATAGAAGCTAAAAATCTTTTAGAACGACCACTTGCATTTCCAATAAGTGCTGTAATAGCAGAAGAGAATCCATATCCCAATCCAATAATTGTAAAAAATATCATAAAAGATAATGAAAGTGCAGAAATAGCTTGTGTGGAAATAAGTCCAGCATAAAATGTATCTACAACATTGTACATAGTATTAAAAAACATTCCCGTACTTGCAGGAATAGTTATTTGTTTAAGTAAGCTTGGAATATCATCTTTAAGTAAATGTGAGTCTATTTTCAAATGCTAACCTTAATTAAGTTATAAATGTAGATATTAGCTAAAAAGTAAGTTTTAAAGATTAGAAGAGAAGACTAATCCTCTATTCTAATCATTGCTGGTTTTTGAGTTACTACTTTAGTATTTTCTAGCTCTTCAATTGCTTTTAAAATATCTTTTTCAACTGAGCTATGAGTTGAAAGTAAAAGATTTGATTTTTGATTACCTAAAGGTTTTTGTAACATCTTTTCTATTGAAATACCACAATCTCCCAAGATTGAAGCTACTTTTGCTAAAACGCCTGTTTTATCTGCAACTTCTAATCTTAGATAATATTTTGTTCTTGTTTGGTTTTTATTTAATAATGAAAGTTTATTTCCATAATTTCTTTCAAAACCAAGCATTGGAGAGCCTTTACCTCGTCTTGCTATATCAACAATATTTGCAATAACAGCACTTGCAGTTGCATCTCCTCCTGCTCCTGGCCCATAATACATTGTTTCACCAACTTTATCACCAATTACAGAAATACCATTCATAACCCCATCAACTTTTGCAATCATTTGATCTTTTGGAACAAATGCTGGGTGAACTCTAAGTTCTACATTGTCATTTTCTCTTTTTGCAATACCAAGAAGTTTAATAGAGTAATTAAACTCTTTAGCAAACTCAATATCATAGCTTGTGATATTTTCAATACCCTCAATTAAAATATCTTCTGGTTTTGCATCAATTCCATAAGCAATAGAACCAAGAATTAGTAGTTTATGTGCTGCATCAAAACCACCTACATCAAAAGTTGGATCAGCTTCTGCATAACCTAAATCTTGTGCTTCTTTAAGAATATCCTCATACTTTACACCCTCATCAATCATCTTTGTAAGCATATAATTACAAGTACCATTCATAATACCTTGAATTGAAAGAATATTATTTGCAGTTAATCCTTCTCTTAATGCATTAATAATAGGAATACCACCCGCAACTGCTGCTTCATATTCAAAAGGAATATCTTTAGCAAACTCTTCAAGTTCATATCTATGGTAAGCTAAAAGTGCTTTATTTGCAGTAACTACTGATTTTCCTTTTTCTAAAGCTTTCTTTACAACTTCATAAGGTTTTTCAACTCCACCCATAAGCTCAACCACAATATCAATTGAGTCATCATTTAAAACCTTATCTATATCATCAGTTAATTCAATAGATACATCTCTTTTTTTAGATAAATCATTTACAACTCCAATTGTTGGTATTAGTTCCCTTCCAGCTCTTGCAGTAATAATCTCTTTATTATCTTTTAAAATATTTGCTACACTTGAACCTACTGTTCCTACACCAATAATTGCTATTTTTAACATTTTTTATCCTAATAATTATAAAGTTTTTAAATATTTTTTTATATTTTTTGCTGCTTGTCTAATTCTTTTTTCATTTTCTATTAAGGCAATTCTTACATATTTATCACCATAATGACCAAATCCAATACCTGGACTTACTGCAACTTTAGCTTCTGTTAGAAGCTGTTTAGAAAATTCCATACTTCCAAGATGCATGGCTTTTTCTGGGATTTTTGCCCATATAAACATAGAAGCGTTTGGTGTTTCCATTTCCCATCCAGCATCTTTAAATGCTTCTATCATAACATCTCTTCTATAGTTATATTTTTTAATATGCTCATCTACACAATCTTGTGGTCCATCAAGTGCAACAGTAGCTGCAACTTGAATAGGTGTAAACATACCATAATCAAGCCAAGATTTGATTCTTTTTAAAGCTCCCACAAGCTTTTCATTTCCAACTATAAAACCAACTCTCCAACCTGCCATATTGTATGACTTTGAAAGTGTAAATGACTCAACTGCTACATCAATAGCACCTTTTGCTTGGAAAATTGATGGTGTTTTATATCCATCAAAAGTAATATCAGCATATGCAATATCAGAGATAATATAAAATCTCTCTTTTTTAGCCAAATCAACCAATCTTTGGTAAAACTCAGGTCTTACTGTTGCACAAGTTGGATTGTGTGGAAAGTTTACTAAAACATATTTTACTTTTGGAATAGACTCTCTTAATGTTTTATTTAATCTTTCAAAAAACAGATCTTCATCAACTCTATAATTTTGCTCATCAAATGGTAGCTCAAAGTTGTGAATAGCTCCACCTGCAAGCATAAATGCATATGAGTGTATTGGATAAGTTGGGTCTGGTACAACTGCAACATCTCCAACATTTACAATAGCTTGAATAAGATGAACATATCCCTCTTTACTACCCATTGTAGCACAAGCATGTTTATTAGGATCAAGATAATCAACCCCATATTTTCTTTTATACCAGTTGCAAATAGCAAGTCTTAATTTATAAATACCTGCACTTGCACTATATCCATGATTTTTTGGTTTCTCAGATGCTTCTTTTAATTTATCAACAATATGTTTAGGTGCTGGACCATCTGGATTACCCATTGAAAAATCAATAATATCCTCACCTCTTCTTCTTGCATCCATTTTTATTTCATTAACTTCTGCAAACACATAGTTTGGAAGTCTTTTCATTCTTTCAAATTCAATTTCAGGAAACACTACTACTCCTTAATTATAATACTTAACCCACGCTTGATATTTATAAGCGCATATAAGTCATCTATTTTTATATATTTTGTGTTTTGTGGCACTTCAAGAACTAACTTTCCATGCACCTTATCTTCTTTGATAAGTTTTAAAATATTTAAACTCTTATCATAAAATACAACTTTAGGGAACCAGTTATTTAGTATTTTTGATACAATAGTGATACTACTAGCATCACCTTTAATTTTTAGTAAATAAGGTTTAAGTGGTTTTCTTAAATATTTTTTTTCATCTACTGTTATTTGAATTGAGTTATTTAAAGATGAAAATGTTGTATCAATGCTATATTCCCATTTATTATCTCCCTCTCTTTTTATATCAGCAACTCTACAATTTTGTTTATAAAGTTCATTTGCTAAAATGAGAGGGTCAATGGCGGCTTCTGTTTTCAGCTTGATTTCCCAATTCAAATTCTCTTTGTCATATTTTAATGTTTTTGTAAAATAGTAGTAAAAACCCAAAGATTTAAGAGTATCTTTTAAAATCTTTAAAGATTTTATAGGATCATGATTTGTATTAAATTTAATATAAACATCTTTTGGTCTATCTAGTGATAGATTTAAAAGACCATTGCTTTGAAGTTTTCTAATCACCTTAATATAATCAATATTTTCCCCAATTATATAACTTTGTTTATCTTTGAATATATAATTGATAAGGTTTTTATGCTTAATATAGTCAAACTCTCCAATTAAATTTGATATTTTATTATCAAGTATCGTTGAAGCTTGTAGTGTTAAAGCTAAAAGTGTTAAGAAAAATATTTTTTTTATCATGGCCTACTTCTATTTTTTCAAATTATATATTAATATTCCTGCTGCAACAGATACATTTAAAGAGTTGAAATCATGTTGCATACCAATAGATACTTTCAAGTCAAGTTTTTTTTCAACTTTTTTTGAAAGACCTTTTCCTTCACTTCCTAAAAATAGTGCAACCTTGTCAGATTCATCTATTTTTCCATATTTTTTCAAATCAGTACCATCCATTGTTGCACCAATAAGTGCAAAACCACACTGTTTTAGTTCATTTGCTAAATCAAGTGTATTAGGATATAAGGCAAAAGGAATATCAAGCATAGCTCCAGAACTTGTTCTTATAAGACCTGAATTATTAAGAGTTTTTACATTTGAAGCTACTATTGCATCAACACCTAGTGAGTATGCAGATCTTGCAATTGCTCCAATATTACCAACATCAGTTAGCCCATCTAAAACTAAAATAAAATTTTTTTCTTTTATTTCAGAGATATCACTGTACTCAAACTCTTTTAGTCTTAAAAAAAAGCCTTGATGATTTCCACCTTGCGCAAGGGCTTGTGCTTTTTTATTATCAAGTCTTATGACTTTTTTACCAAGTTTTAAAAATTTTGAGAATATTTTTTTATCTATCTCTTTTGAAAATAGAACCTCTTCAATTAAGTGAGGATGTTTATCAAGTACATGTAGTACTATTTGTTTTCCATATATTATCATAGATAAGATTTTATCGAAAAAATCTTGATAAACCTCTTTAAAGCAAATATTGGATAATTTAAAAAAAAAGAATTACGATTAAAGTATTTTTTTATTATTTTACAAGGATTTTTTTATGGATAATCTTAGTAGCCAATATATTAAGGTTTTAGATACAAACGAATTACAAATAAACAAAGAGCAAGTACAAAAACTCTTTTTTGAAAATAAAGCTCCAAAATTAATAATAGGTTTTATCTCACCTCATATTGATTTTCATGCTATTTCTGAACAAATAAAGTCATATTTTCCCTCTTCTACAAAAGTTGTTCTTTCTACAAGTGCAGGTGAGTTGTGTACTTTTAACTTAGATGAAAAAAGAGATTCTTTATATCATGATGCAAGTTCAACTTGGAATAATATCGTTTTGCAAGGTTTTAGTCATGAAGTTATTGAAAATATTCAAGTTTTAACAATACCTTTATTTAGTGAAGATATAGCAAATAGTTCTATATCTTCTGCAAAAAGAATTGCAAAAATAAAAAATGAAATAGATAATCAAAAAATATCATTTAAGATAAACCATGAAAACTGCTTTGCATTAACTTTTGTAGATGGATTATCCAATAGTGAAAGTTTTTTTGCAGAAGCTGTTTATGATAGTGGAAAACTTCCATGCTTACTAATTGGTGGCTCAGCTGGTGGGAAATTAGATTTTAAAGATACATTTATTTTCAATAATGAAAAAATTTTAAGACACAATGCAGTTGTAGTTTTAGTAAAATTAAAACCAACTATAAAATATGGAGTTTTCAAATCTCAAAGTTGCGAAGATATGAAAATCTCTTTTTTAGTTGCCCAATCCAATGTACAAAAAAGAACTGTACAGAGTGTTTTAAGTACTAAAACAAACAAAATAGTAAATATCTTAGATGCATTAAGTCAATATTTTTCAACTTCTCTTGAAAACTTACCAGATATTTTAAAAGATTATAGCTTTGCAATTAAACTTGATGGTGAGATATATATAAGATCAATTGCAAATGTAGATGTAAAAATAAAGAAATTGCATTTTTTTGTGATGTAGCTTTTGGTGATATTTTGCATCTTGTAAAAAACAAAGAGTTTACACAAACTACACAAGAAGATTATGAAAGATTTGAACATCAAAAAAATCATAAACCAATAGCAGCACTTTTTAATGATTGTATTTTAAGAAGATTATTAAATCAAGATAAATTAAACTCTTTGAAAACTTTTAATAACATTGCTGTTGCAGGTTCTTCTACTTTTGGTGAATTATTAGGATTAAATATCAACCAAACTCTAACGGCACTGTTTTTTTATAAAGTTGAAGAAAATGAAGAGTTTTATGATGATTATGTAGATAATTTTGTAAGCAAATATGCTTCATTTTGTTTATATTATAAAAAAAGAGAGGTTTACCAATATCAACTACTTTCAAGAGTAAGAACCGCACTTTTAGATAATCTAAAAGATGCCTTTCCTTTGATTCAAGATATGGTTACCATCATCAACTCAGTATACAAAAATACAAAAGAGGGAAATGAAGTAATTGATGATATGATGAATAGATTTGAAAGATTTACTCAAGATATTCAAAGTAATGTATCTACAAACAATGACTTAGTAGAAGATATGAAAAAGTTAACAGTAGATGCAAATGATATCAAAACTGTTTTATCTTCAATCTCAGAAATTGCAATACAAACAAATCTACTTGCACTAAATGCAGCTATTGAAGCATCAAGAGCAGGGGAGTATGGAAATGGCTTTAAAGTAGTTGCAGATGAAGTAAAAAAACTTGCAAACAAAACACAAACAAGTCTTACTCAAAGTAATAAATCAGTTGACATTGCTACTAAAAGCATAGGTGGAATATCAAGTACAATAAGTACAGCAAGCTCAAAGCTTCATAATGTATCAGAAGATGTATTTAAAATAAGTGATTCATTTAATGAAATTCAAAAAAACTCTAAACAAACAAACGGATTTATTGAAGAAAAGATGACAAGTATTGATAGATTGATTGAAAGTATTAATACAATTGAAACAATTCAAAGTAATCTTGAACAATTGGAAGAAAATGTATAGGTAAAACTTAGGTTTTTCCTATTGCATTAGTTTTTGATAAATATCTTTTGTTTTCTTTCCTGTAAGTTTAGAAAGAAGTTTTGCTTTTACTTTTGGAGCTAAATCTAAATCTTTTATATCATCAATATTTAAAGCTTGACCCTCAAAAATAGTAGGCTCAATAATTACTACCCATTCACCTTTGATATTTATATTTTTAAAAATTTCAAAGATATTTTTAGCACTATCTTTAAAGCTTTTTTGATGTAATTTACTTATCTCTTTTACTAAAAATATTGTTCTATTTTCATCTATGTTTTTAATCTCTTCTAAAAGTTTTAAAAGTCTATGTGGTGACTCATAAAGGATACCAAGTTTATCACTTTGCATTATTGTTTTTAGTTTTGAAGCTCTATGGCTTCCTTTATGTGCTAAAAAACCATGAAATGAAAAAGTCGTGTGTGTAAACCCACTCATCGCATAAGCTGTAAGTATTGCATTTGCACCTGGAATAACATCATATTTAATCTCATTTTTTATACAAAAATCAACAAGTGTAGCTCCTGGATCACTAACGCATGGCATTCCTGCATCACTTACATATACAACATTTTTAGTAAAAGTCTCTTTATCTAAAGTTTGTAAAACTTTACTTTCATTATGTGAATGATAAGA
This sequence comes from Malaciobacter sp., assembly GCF_055140965.1. The sequence goes on along the minus strand of NZ_JBSRRO010000055.1, from coordinate 6,755 downwards.
TTGAAACTGTTTATTTTCAAAATTTAGATTGAATTTTTCAGATAGTAAATTTAGTAGTTTTTTTGTGACTCTTGTATCTTCACAAAAGATTAGTTCCGCTTCCATAAGGGCGTCTAGCGCTCTTTTAGAGATATCCTCCAAATTTCCTATGGGTGTGGGAACTAATATTAACAAGACAAAGTCTTATTTATTTAAATTATATTTAGCTTTAAACTTCTCAACTCTACCAGCAGCATCAACAATTTTTTGCTCTCCAGTAAAGAATGGATGACAAGCTGAACAAATGTCAATTCTTAATGTTTCAACATTTGATTTTGTTTCAAATGTATTTCCACAAGCACAACTAACTGTACAAGCTTTGTAATCTGGGTGAATGTTCTTTTTCACTTTAACTTCCTTAAGGTTTCTAATGTCTACTAAAAGGTCAAATTTATGTGTTGCCCTTTAATAAACTCTTTTAGGAGAGGGATTATAGCGAAAAAAACTTAAGAATATCTGAATTTAAGTTTTCTATAATATTTGAAGTTTTATTCTCTAAAAATTGTGATTTGTTAAAAGTATTTTGTCTTTTTGCCAATTTTGCTGTATTTGTTAAAATCTTTTCTTCAAGCTCTTTTTTTGTAAGTTTTCCATCAAGATATTCTAATGTTTCAATAATTCCTATTGCACTCATACAGTTTGGCTCTCTTGTATAAGTTTTTTCTAAAAATATAACTTCATCAATAAGTTTATCTTCTAACATCTGTTTTGTTCTTAAAGCAATTCTTTTTCTTAAGTCATCCCTTTGCCAAACTATTTCAAAAATTTGCAAATCTTCTATAATTGGTGTTTTTTTATTTTTTTTGAAAAATTGTGTTGGAGTCATACCACTTTGTGTATATATACTATAAGCTTTTTCTATTCTATATGTATCATTTGGAGCTATTTTTTCCATATACTCTTTGTCTAAGTTATATAAAATATCATATGCTTCTTCTTTTGGGATATCTAGTTTATTTTTTGTATCAATTCCCGTAGAAATTCCCTCAACTAGTGCTTTTAGATAAAAGCCTGTTCCTCCTACAATGATTAGATTTTTATTATTGTTTTGTGCAAACTCTTTTGCCCTTTGATAACAATCAATAAACTGAATAACATCAAAAGTTTCATTAGCATAAACTTCATCTATACCAAAATGAATAATATCACCTCTTTCTTTTACAGTTGGCTTTGCAGATGCAATATCTATTTGTTTGTAAACAGATAAAGAATCAAGAGATAAAATTATAGAGTCTGTTTTTTTTGCAATATCAAGTGCTAAAGATGTTTTCCCTGATGCAGTTGAACCTATAATTGCTATTTGTTTCATCTAGTTATATCTTTTCTCATACTCTGATAATTTTTCTTCAAGTTTTGCAATCTTCAAATCTTTTTGATGAATCTCATCTAGTAATTCAGAAATTTGTTTGTTATTTGAGTTGTGAATACTTGTTTGGTTTGTTGAAATACAAGCTGTAAAAGTTGTTGTAATTAAAATTAATAATAATATTTTTATATATTTCATTTGAATCCTTTGTAAAATTTTAATCAAATACCTATAAAAAACAGTTGAAAAATCATCATATAAATTACTTTATATGTAATATTAGATAAAATCGATTTTATGGAAAAAATAACAAAACTACTAAATGATTTCAATGAACTAGTAATGTTCAAACACTCAATCTTTTCGCTGCCTTTTATTTTTATTGCAATGGTGGTTGCTGCAAATGGTTGGTTTGGGTTTAGCCTTTGTATTTTAGGTATCTTAGCTGCACTTACAGCAAGAAACTTTGCTATGGGATTTAATAGATATCTTGATAGAGATATTGATGCTCTTAACCCAAGAACAGTAAACAGACCAAATGTAGATGGAAGAATCTCGCCTACACAAATGGCAATATTTGTAGCATTAAATGCAATTGGATTTATAATTGTAGCATATTTTGTAAATGATTTAGCTTTTTATATGTCTGTGCCTATTCTTATTGTGATAGGTTCATACTCATACTTTAAAAGGTTTTCATTTTTAGCACATCTAATTTTAGGTGTTTCTTTAGGACTTGCTCCAATTGCTGGAGTTGTTGCAGTTAGTGAAACTATACCTTTATGGGCTATTTTGTTAAGTATTGGGGTGATGTTTTGGGTTGCTGGATTTGATTTGTTGTATTCATTGCAAGATATCGATGTGGATAAAGAGTTAGGACTTCACTCAATCCCAAGCAAATTTGGTGCTAAAAATACTATGATAATCTCAAGAGTATTTCACCTTTTTACAGTAATATTTTGGTTACTATTTGTAATTGTATCAAATAGTTCAACTTTTGCTTTTATAGCAGTAGTAGTAAGTGCTTTAATGCTAAGTTATGAACACTATTTAGTAAATAAAGATTTTAGAAAAATTGATAAAGCTTTTTTTACTGTAAATGGTTACTTAGGTATAGTGTTTTTTGTACTAATAGTATTGGATAATTTATAAAGATAGATGATGAGTAATAGACTTAAAGAAGTTACATTTTTAACTGTTAATGATTTAAAAAATGAAGATATAATCTTGCCAAGTAAATACTCCCAAGTATTTGAAAATCATGCAAATAGCTTAGAAGTAAATATAGAAGATGAAAATGTATTATTTAAAGATTTACATGAAGATAATGTAAATATTGACAAAATAGTAAGACAAACAAATGATAACTTAAGTATCTTATATCAATCAACAGATGATGCAAGAACTGCTATTTTAAATAAAGATGATAAATCCCTTCAAAATATTTATGGTGAACTAGCAAAAATGAAAAGTAAAATAAATCTTTTACAAAAAGAGCTTTTTTCAGATAGCCTAACAAAAGCCTTTAATAGAAAATGGTTTATGGATTACTACTTAATAAATAAAAGCTTCCCAGAAGATGGAGCTTTGGCATTTATAGATTTAAATAAGTTTAAATATATAAATGATACATTTGGACACTTAGTAGGCGATCAAGTACTAAAATATCTTGTAGATTTTTTGAAAAAAGAGTTCAAAGATAAAGAAATAAAAGTTTTAAGATATGCAGGAGATGAGTTTATTGTACTTTTTAATCAAGATACAATAAATCAGTTTGATATTAAAACACTTATGACAAATGCACAAAAAAAACTTGCAAGACAAAAACTAAAAACCTCAAAATTTAAAAATATCCAATTTTCATTCTCTTTTGGATTAGTACCATTTAAAAAAGATGAACAATTAGAAAAAATAGTTCTAAAAGCAGATGAACTAATGTATAAAAATAAAAAAGCCTTAATATCTAGATAATTTTAAGTTTTCTTTTGATAAAATTTCAAGCTATCATAAACGCGTCTGTGGCTCAACTGGATAGAGCTCCCGGTTTCGGCCCGGGTGGTTGTGGGTTCGAATCCTACCAGGCGTGCCATTACTTATTAAACTCCCATAAAACTTTGGTTTGTAGAAGTTTTATAATATAAAAATACAATTCTTTTACAACTTTTAAAGAATCTATTGAAACTGATATAACTTATCTGCAAAAGATTAAAAAACATATATTATTTAGTACATAAATATAATAGTAAAATCATTAAAAAATCACTTCGCAGTTCTAACTTTATACAAAAGTTAAAATGATAAATAGTGAAATGAAAATGTATATTGAAGAAATAGTTAGAGACTATTCTTTTGAGGAGAACGTTTTTAATAAGGATGAATTTATTACAAACTGTAATAAAAATTAAAATATTCTATTTTTTTCTATAGAATGACAATTTATATATATTTAGTTAAAAATGAGGTATAATATATCATAATAGGAATATATAAATGGAAATAATTGATAAATTAGAGTTAGCTTTTTATAAAAAGAATGGTAATGATTTTGAAGATTTTGTTGTAAGTGTGTATAAACTTCAATTTCCTAATTTGTTGGCTGTTAAACCACAAGGACAAAAAGGTGATGGGGCAAATGATGGATATGTTAGTGGGAAACTTGTAGTACAGGTTTATGCTCCAGAAAAAGTCGAAGCAGATAAAACTATAGCAAAAATATTACGTGATTTTGAACGGGCTAAAAATTATGGGTGGGATTTTAATGAATGGCATTTCGTTGTAAATGATAAGTTTAATAAATTACATAATGATATTCATATGGCAATTGATAAATTAAAAAAAGAGAATATTAATTTTGCTATAAAAGTTATTGATGCTGAAACTTTAAGAGATAAAGTTATTTCTCAATTAGATAAAAATAAGCTTAGAATTTATATTATACTAAATGCAGATAAAGATATAAGTGAATTTGGAGATTTTGAAAAAGTAGAAAAAGTTATAGATGCTTTATCTAAAGAAAAATCTATAAGGAAAATCCAAACCGTAGATTTTAAAAATTTTTCTTCAGAAGAGTTTTTACCAGATGGGATTAAAAAGTTAGAAATAAATGTTGAAGATAATAATTTATTTAAATTTTTTGGAATACATATTGAAAAATCACAAGAAGTTATGGAGGAATATATTCCTCAAATTGGATTGGATTTATTTACTGAAATAGGAAAATATATTCAAGATGTTTACAAAAAGTATGAATTAAAAATGAAACCTGAAATAGCATTGTTAAAAACATATGAGACTATCTATAATAAATTAGATGATGATGCTAATTTACAAACTGCTATATGGGTAATAATGGCATACTTTTTTGATATATGTGATATAGGAAAAATAAAATGATAATGGGCGATAAAATAGTTAAAGTAGAAGATGCATTTATCACAATGGGTGGATATATATTAAGTTTATTGAAAGATAAAAATATGTCTATTGATTTATTGTATAGCAGTTTTTTAAAAGAATATCCTAAAAAAGTAAATTTTGATGATTTTATTTATACTATTGATTTTCTTTATATGATAAAAAAAATTAAAATAAGAAATGATGATATTTTGGAAGTGGTGATATGAAATTAATACAATTATCTAGTAATGATAAAAGATTTAAACCTTTAGTATTTCATTCTGGTCTTAATATTATTGTAGGTCAGAAGATTTTAAAAGATGATAAGAAGAAAACATCTAATGGAATTGGTAAAAGTTTATCTTTAATTTGTATTGATTTTATGTTAGGGAAAGGAAATCAAAATAAAGAAATTAAAAAACTTAAAGAGATAATGAAACAAGAAAATATAACTTTAAGTTTAATATTTGAACATAAAGGAGATACCTATCATATTCAAAGAACACATGAAAGTAGTTATATAAATGAAGTAAGATGTGAAAATGAAAAAGATTATAAAGATTTTTTAAATAGTTTATTAGTGGATACTGATTATAGTTTTAGAGAAATCTTTACTAGGTTTTTTAGAACAGATAAAACAAGTTATACGGATGCAATAAAACAAGTTTTTAGTGAAGAAGCATATAAAAATAATTTAATTAATGCATATTTACTAGGATTAGATTTAGATTATTTAAAAACTAAAAAGAAATTAAAAGTTAAAAGTGATAGATTAAAAGTTTTAATAAAAGAATTGAAAGAAATTCAAAAGAATATAGATAAAGAAAAAGAAATTGAATATGAAGAGAAATTAAAAAGAATTGAGAAAGATCTAGATTCTTTTGAAATAGCAGAAGATTTTAATCAATTGAAAGAAGAAGCTGATATTTTAACTTCTGAAATACAAAAAATAAGAAATCAAACTGCATTTTTTAATAGAGAAATCAGAAATAAACAAAATATTATAAATATTAATAAACAAACAGAAATTGACATATCAAAAATTGAATATATGTATAAAGAAGCAGAGTTTTTTTTAAGTAAAGATGTATTAGCACATATAAATTCTGTAAAAGACTTTCATGAAACACTTTTTAAAAATAGAAGAAATAAAGCAATTAAAGATATAGAATCGTTAAATAAAAAAATAGAAGAAACAAAATCAAAAGAAAAAGATTTAGATATAAGAAGAAGTGAAATTTTTAAATATTTAGAAAATAAAGGTGCACTAGAAGAGTATCATTCTTTAAATAAAGAAAAAGATAGTGTAGTTTCATATTTAAATGAAATTCAAAGAAATCAAAAAGCACTTACAGCATTTAAAAAAGAACAAGCAGACATAAAAATAGAAATAGACCAATTTAAAAGAGACTTAATTGAATTAGAAGATAATATAAAAGAAAGAATAGAATTTCTAAAAAAATCATTTAGAGAAATATCTGAAGAACATTACGATGATAAACCTGGATATTTAGATATAGAAGTTAATAATAATTTTATTACAGAGAGACTTTATAATATAGTTCCTGTTATAACAGGAGATAGTAGTGATGGAATAAATGAAATGAAAATATTTATATATGATATGCTTATATATAAGTTAAATCCTACTCTAATTGGTTTAATAGGACATGATAATAGGTTATTTGACGTGGTTGATGAAAGACAAATAGCAAAAGCTTTTAATTATGTATCAAACAATTTATCTCAATATGTATGTTCAATAAGTGATACTAAAATTGATGAAGTTAAAAAACATATAAATTTAGATTGGGATGAAGTTATTATCAGAAATTTAAATGAAAAAGACAAACTTTTTGGTTTTGATTTTGAATAGTAATACTATACAAAGTATTTTTCTGGTGTCAAATAAGTGGGGAGTGTTAGAAATTCTGTGTCAATCTGATAAAATAATAAGAAGGATTGACAATGAAAGAAGAAACACAATTTGATTTTAATAAAGCAGTACAACAAC
>NZ_JBSRRO010000054.1:0-15532 GCF_055140965.1 Malaciobacter sp. | reverse complement strand
AAGCACTTCTGCGCTGATAATACTGCACCTTTCAGGTGTGGAAACGTAGGCCTCTGCCAGCTCTTGAGTTTTTACAAGCCCTTATCTATTTTAACTTTTCTTAGTTATCTTAGATATGGGCTTTTTTTTTAGCTTCGCTTTTAACTTATGCATTTACTTTTACTTTCTTATTTTTATTCCTTACATCTATATTCTTTTACAGGTTTGCCTTTTTATTTATTGTTTCCTTTTACTCTAAGCTTATTTTTTTTAAAGATTATTTTCTAATAATTTGTATACTTAACTTTTAATAAGTTATAATAAGTTAATAATGATTTAGTAATTAGAAATTCCTTAAGTAAATAATTTTAAGAGGTGTAATATGGTAAATAGTATATTAAAAGATTTAGTTGTACTTTATGTTGAAGACCAAAAAGATGCGCAAGATGAATTGAAGCATGTGTTTGATAGAACATTTAAAAAAACAATAGTTGCAAATAATGGTGATGAGGGATTAAAGAAGTTTTTAATGCATAAAAAAAGAAACTATAACATTGATATAATAGTTACTGATATTAACATGCCAAAATTAAATGGTATAGATATGATTAAGGAAGTTAAGAAGTATGATAAAGATGTTAAATTTGTTTTAACTACTGCTTATACTGACCCTGAATATTTATTAGACTCAATTGAATTAGGGGTAACAGCTTATGTAACAAAGCCAATTAATATAATGCAATTATTAGAAAAAATAGAATATGCGTATAAACAAAAAATAGACAATGATAAATTAAATAGAATTATAAATAAAATGAAAGAGCACAATATAAAAGAGGTAGAAGAGTTTTTTGAGATTTTAGATAAAGAGACAAAAAAAGAGGAATCAAATGAGAATTTATATCTATCTGATGGTTTTTCTTATAACTTTAAAAATAAAGTGCTTTTGAAAGAGAATAAAACAATCTCATTAGTTAATCAAGAAATTATGTTATTGGAGTATTTTATAAAAAATTCAAATAAAATTCTATCATATGAAGAGTTACTTCAAGCAATATCTATTAATAGTAGTGAGAATACTAGTTTAAATAACTTGCGTACTGTAATTAAATCATTAAGAAAAAAGTCTTCAAAAGATTTGATTATGAATTTGTCTGGTATAGGCTATAAATTGATTTTAGAGTAGTAATGCAAAATAGATATTTAGAATATTTTAATGAAAGCCCAAGCCTTTTTATAAAATTTAAAAGTAATAGTAGTAAGATTGAATACATCACAAATAATGTTACAACTTTATTAGATTATACATTAGAAGAAGTATTAGACCCTAGGTTTTCTTTTGAAAATATTATTCATAGAGGTGATTATAAAGTAATAAAAAAAGAGCTAGAAGAATTAAATACTACTAATGAGATCGAATTGTCACCTTATAGAGTATTAACTAAAAACAGTAATTATATTTGGGTTAAAGAAATAAGAAAAAAATTTTATGATAATAAAACAAATGAAAATCATATATGCTCTTATATTTCAAATATAACAAAAGAGATTAACTTAAAGAAGAACCTTTTTTACACAAATAAAATAATAAAAACAGTTTATGACAATTCTGTACATTTAATTGCACTTCTTAAGCCAAATGGAACACTTATTAAAGCAAATAAAACTGCATTAGAGTTTATTAATAAAGATGAAAAGGAAATTATTAATAAAAAGTTTTGGGACACTAATTGGTGGGATGAGAGTCAAAAGCAAATTATAAAAAAAGATATTAAAAAAGCTAGCAAAGGCAATTTGGTTTATGGTGAGAAAAAAGTATTTGATGAATATTATATTGAACTTACTATAAAACCTGTTTATGATGAAAATAGAGTAATATATCTTGTTTGTGAGGGTAAAGATATAACTCAAGCAAAAAAGAAAGAGAAAAGAATAAATCAATATAATGAAATAATAAATAAACAGTTGATTAGTATTACAAATAAAGAAGGAGTAATTAAAGAGTGCAGCGATGCTTTTTGTGAGTTAACTGGATATGACAAAAATGAGTTAGTTGGTAAAAAGCATAATATCTTAAAGCATCCAAATAATAATAATGATGAAAAATATAAAGATTTATGGGAAACAATTACTTTAAATAAGACTTGGAAAGGTAAGTTAAAAAATAAAACAAAAGATGGAAGAGCATTTTGGGTAGAAAATATTATTACACCAAACTGTGATGAAAATGGAAATATTGAAAGTTATACTGCAATTTACAATAATATAACTAGAAATAAGAAAATAAAAGAAAAACTAATCACTGATGAGTTAACAGACATATATAATAGAAGATATTTTAATAAAATCTTTAAAAAGTACTATAAAAGATTTCAAAAATATGATGAAAAATTTGTTTTAATGATTATTGATATTGATTATTTTAAACAATATAATGACAATTATGGACATTTAAAAGGTGATGAAGTATTAAAAGATGTTGCTCAAACATTAAAATTAAATTTAAGAAAATGCGATTATGTTTTTAGAATAGGTGGTGAAGAGTTTGCTATACTTGTTTCAATAAATAAACATAACGTATCAAAGATAATAGCTAATAAATTAAAAGAAGCAATATATAATTTAAATATTATACATGAATTTAGTTTTTATAAGAGATTAACAATTAGTGTAGGAGTAAAACAAATAAATAAAAAGCCTTTATTGAGAAATAAAATTGAGATTTTTAATGATGCAGATAAAGCATTATATAAAGCAAAACAAAATGGTAGAAACAGAGTCTTTACTTTTTTAGATACTTAATTTTTGATAAATTATTATAATAAAAAGATATAATATATAATAAAAACTATATAATAGTTTAACCTAAGTTAAGGAGGCTATCATGCCAAACACAAAACAGATTAACGAATTAAAAGTTATTCTACTTGATAGAAAAGAGAAACTTTTAAAAAATATTTTGGGAACTAGAGAAAATATTGATTTACTAAAAGGTCAAGATGTAAAAGACGATCTTGATTATGCTGAAGTTGTGTCTGATTCATTTACAGAAGGTATGATTGCTAACCACCATGTAAAAGAGTTGGAAGAGATTGAATTAGCTTTAAAAAAAGTTGAAGACAGAAGCTATGGAATATGTGATATGTGTGGCGTTGTAATACCTCTTGGAAGATTGAAAGCAAAACCTTATGCAAAGTATTGTACTGAGTGCAGAACGGCTTTTGAGGCCGAACAAGCTAAAGGTAAATAAGAGATATGATTAAAAGAGTCTATTTTCAAAACCATAAAAGCCTAAATTTTGATTTTTTCCAAAATGAAAATGATTTTATAGTAGAAGAAGTACCAATTACATTCTCTTTAAAAGGTAATTTCTTAATTTTGAAGATAAAAAAAATAAATTTAGGTACATGGGACTTAATAGATTTAGTCTCTAATTTTTTACGAATAGATAAAAATGAGGTGGGGTATGCAGGCTTAAAAGATAAAAATGCTACAACCACACAATATATATCTATTCCAAAAAAATATTCAAAAGAGATTAAGAAGTTTAAGCATAAAAAAGTTCAGATTTTAGAAACATATTTACATAAAGAAAAGTTAAATATTGGTGATTTAAAAGCAAATAGATTTAAAATTAATCTTAAAAAAGTAGATTTTGATACATTGATTTTAATTCAAAATTGCATAAAAAATATCAAAAAAACTGGTATGCCAAACTATTTTGGTTTTCAAAGATTTGGAAGGGATATTGAAGAGAATATTCAAAAAGCTAAGCAATTAGTTTCAGGAAATCTTCATATAAAAGATAGAAAATTAGAAAAAATGCTAATATCTGCATATCAAAGTGCATTTTTTAATTCATGGTTAGTTAAAAGAATAAGTTTGCAAAAAGATAAGTTTAAACTTATTGATGGAGATGTTTTTCATGATTTAAAAAAAGATAAATTCTTTACATCATCAAAAATAACTTCAATTTTAGAAGAAAATTTTGATAAAAAAATAGTTTCTCCCACTGGATTACTTCCTGGAAGAAAAGTTTTTAAAGCAACTTTAAAATCAAGAGAAATTGAGGAGAGATTTGATGATAGTAGTATTTATGAAAAAGGCTATAGAAGAGATGCTATTGTTTTTGTAAAGGTTAATGATATAAAGTATAACAAAACTACTCAAGAGTGCTTAATAGACTTTATACTACCTAAAGGATCATATGCAACTGTTTTTATTGAAAATATTGCAAATAAAAATTTCAATTCTTAAAAGTCTTATTTTCAAGATCTTTTAAGAAGTTTTCAATAATAGTAGAAAAAGCATTATTAGTTGCAACTACAAAATAATAAGGAGTGTTTTTTTCTAGTTTAATTTCTTTATTGTAGTTATAAAATGAGCTTTTTTTAGTTTTAGTATTAATAAGTTCAAAATTTAGATTTAAAACTGCAAAAGCACTGTTTTTTTCAATCTTATTGTATATTTCAAATATATTTGTGTTTAAAATATAATCTGTATTTGATAAATTTGAGTTATCAAATAAATTTGATTTATTAAAAATCAGTTTTAACTCTTGAAAAATCATATTTGATGGTATATCACTCCAACTATTTTTTGAATATTTATCTAGTTTATATTTTTTGTAACTATAGAAGATATGAGTTTTGTTAAAAGTATTGCTTACTTTTACTCTATTTATTTTAATGCTTTTATCTGTATTTTTTAATGCTTTGTAATTTGTATTAAATTTTATTAAAAAACTATTATTTACTAGTGATTTGTTTTTTAAACTACATCCTGTAAATAAAATTAGGCTTATTGCTATTATTATAATTGATTTCATTTATTCTCCTGGACCAAGTTTTTGCTTATTATTTTTAAATAAAATATCACTTGGATTTTCTTTTAATTGTTCTATTAACTCTTCACTTTTTATTAAATTATTTTCAAATTGATTTAATACATTATTAAAATTATCAATAGTTGATTGAGAAATAGTTTTTAAATCAAAAGAGCCTTTTTCTACTTCATTTAATATTTTTTGTGAAAGTTCCATTACTTTAAGAGCAGATTTTTTAACACTACTTGCAGATTCTGACATATTATTAAAAGAGCTTTTACTAGTAATTGATAAATCATTTAAATTATTTAAAATTTGTGTTAATTTATTTTCATTATTGACTATATATTGAGTTATTTCTTGAGTATTAAGGGCTGTTTGTTTGCTGGCATTTAGTAGTTTTGAAAAATTATTTATATTTTCATTACTAAAAAGTATTCTTGTTTGAATAAGCAATTGTGTAAGTTGTTTTGAGATATCTTTACTTGAATTTTCCAAGTTTCCTAAAACAGAGATTTTTGAATCGATAACTTTTTCATTATATTTATTTTTTTGTATAAGATTTGAGTCTTTACTTCCACCTTTTAACTCAATATATTTTAGTCCAGTAAGTCCAAGCGTTCCCAATGTTGCATAGTTATCTTTTTTAATAGGTGTATTTTCTATTACAGAAATTTTAATTTTTATCTCTTGGGAGTTTTTAGGATTAATTGATATGTTTTCTACTTTTCCTACTTGTACTCCTTTAAATTTAACAGGAGAGTCAATATTTAATCCTGATACAGACTCTTTAAAATAAATAGTATAAGCATCTTGTTTTGTTACAACAAATGCGTATTTTCCTAACCAAAATATAAAAATTAACATAAGGACAAATAGTACTATTACAAAAGTGCCTATTTTAAAAAAATTAATTTTTGTTTGCATAAGAATCCTTTTTAAATGTTAAAAAACTTCTTGTAAATTTATCTTCACTTTTTAAAGCTTGATTAAGTGTGCCATTAAAATGTATTTTTGCATCTTTTAGTATTATAAATCTATCTAATGTAGATTTAATTGTATCTAAATCATGTGTAATGATTATTATTGTTAAATCTAATGTATCTCTTAACTTTTTTATTAGATGATTAAACTCAATAGTACTTGATGGATCTAATCCACTTGTTGGTTCATCTAAAAAGAGTATTTTGGGTTGATTTGCTATTGCTCTTGCAAGTGCAACTTTCTTTTTCATTCCACCACTTAACTGTGATGGATACAAATATGCACTATTACTATCAAGACCAACCATATTTAAGTTTGTTAAAGCGATTTTAGTGATTAAATCTTTTGGAAGTTTTGTATACTCTTTTAGAATAACTTTTATATTTTCAATAACATTTAAAAAAGAGTATAATGCACCAAATTGAAAAAGATATGAGAATTGCAATTTTAAATTTTCTTCTTTTTTTAAAGTTAAATTACTCAAATTTTCATTTAAAAATATAATTTCACCTTTTTGTATTTTTTGTAACATTACAATTTGTTTAATCAATACACTCTTTCCTGAACCACTGCCCCCTAAAATACCAAATATTTCATTTTTTTTGATATTAAAACTAATATTGTTATGGATTATTTTTGTATCAAAACTTGTATGCAGATTTTTTACTTCAACTATATTCATTAAAGACCACTTTCTGTTAAAATAACTGAAAAAATTGCATTTAATGCAATTACTACAAATATTGCATTTACTACACTTTTTGTAGTATATTTTCCTATACTAGTTGTATTATTTCTTACTTGAAAACCTCTATAGCATCCAATTATTGCTATTGCTATTCCAAAAAATATTGATTTTATAATTCCTATTAAAAAATGTTTAATACTTACTTCTTCATACATTCTATTTATAAACTCAGCATATGTTATATCTAAATCTATGTAAGCAACAATCATACCTGAGCCAACAGCTATTATATCTGCAAAAAATACTAATAATGGAAGTGAAATAAAAAGTGCAAATACTCTTGGTAATGTTATAAAAATTGTAGGTTCAAAAGCCATTGTTTTCATGGCATCTACTTCTTCTGTTATTTTCATAGCACCAATTTGTGCAGTATAAGAACTAGCTGTTCTTCCTGCAATAACTATTGCTGTTAATAGTGGAGCAATCTCTCTGAACATAGTAATACAAATCATCTCTACTATAAAAATATTTGCACCAAACTTTTCAAGTTGAACTGCACCTTGATAAGCAATAACTATACCTACTAAAAAAGAAGTAAGAGTTATAATTCCTAAAGCACCAATTCCTGAAGCATCTACATATTTTAGCATCTCTTTAAATCTTATTTTTTTAGGCTTTATTAAAGAATAAAAAAAGTAATAAAAAAGCTCACCTAAAAAAATGATAAATAGTTTTAACTCTTGAAGATTTTTATATGTATTTTTCCCTATATTTTCTATAAGATTTTTATTGTCACTTTTTTTTGGAATTTCATCTAAGTAATATTTTTTGTAGTGTTCATATATCTCTTTAAATCTATTATTTATTATTATATTCCCTCGTTTTTCAAGAGAAATCAAATAAATAACCGCACATGAGTCAATGTTATTAAGTTTTTTTAAATCAATTGTATATTCTAAATTGTTATTTATAAAAGAGATAAGTTTTGGAAGGGATGATTTGTTTAAATCTCCTAAAAGTTCAATTTTTTTATTTATTGTAGAAAAATTAAAATCGAAATTTGAAGTTTCCAATCTCTAGGCCTTTATTTGTATTATAGCTATTCTATAATCTTTTCACTAAAGAAAAGATATAGAAATAGTTTTAAAGACTAGATTATTTAACTATAAAGTATTCATCATTGTGATATATAATGTCATCAATTGCAATAACATTTTCTTCATTGTCAAATGAAAAATCATATATTTTGTCAGATTTAAAATCATTGCTAATATTAATTAAATAACCTTGTGATTCAAGTGCATAAAGAGAACTTCCATATGCTAAAGCATAAAATTTTGCATATTTATATTTTCTTCTATCTTGAATATTTAATGAAATATCAGTTTTTATTATTTGACCATCAATTGTTGCTATAAATATGTCTTTGCCATGAGCAATTATATCTCTAATATTATACTCTTTTAAATTTACAACTCCAGCTCCTACAGATACAACTTTATTTGAACTAGAAGCAATTAATGTATCATTTACTACATCTAAAAATATAATATTATTAAATTTGCTATCTGCATCAACAACAATAGTTCTTATAACTTTGTTTGATTTTGATGAAACAACAATTACTTTTCCATCTAATGTTGGGAATAAGATTAGACTTCCCATATAATAAGGATTTGCTATTCTTGTATCATTTGCTAAAGATTTTGAATAATACTCTTTCATTAATATATTTTTAGTATTAATATCATAAAGAGCAATTGAGTTATCCATAAATACCAATGCTAAAATATTATCTTTTAGTGTTGCAGCAACAACTCCTGTTGAAAATTCATGTTCTGTTTTATTTAATAAAATCTTATTTAAATAGTTTGTAGAAATTACAGTATCTTCACTTAAGTTTATAAACTCAAATCCTTCTGGAAGTTGAAAGTTTGAAACACCTTTTTTTGTTATGATTTCACCATTATCCAAAGTTGCTCCAACTTTATTAAATGATTTAATATTATCATTTAATGAAGCGCTATTTGATTCATAATCACCTAAAGTATCATCAACTTCAAAATATTTTTTACTAGAACAACCAGTAAAAATAATAAGAGATGTTAGTAGTATTAAGAAATATTTCATAGATTTTTCCTTCTATTTTGTAAGTAAATAGTGATTTAAAATTTTCACTAATTCATATGCTTTTGACTCTTTTTGAATAAGTTTTAAAGTAATCTTTGCATCTTCATATTTTCCATCTTTTGCTTCAATTAATGCTTTATTGAAAATTGCAAACTCTTTTAATAAAAAATTTGGATCCATTGAAACATTATTTAGCTTTTCAATACTTTGCTCTTTTAAAGCCTTTTGATATTTACTTAAACTATTGAAAAAAAGTACATTAACATCAGCTGTTTGACCATTTTTCTTAGCTTTTAAATATATTGCCATATCGTAAAGTTTTTTATTTGTTTCTTCTAGTGTTTTTAGTGCTTCTTGATTATTTACATCATTTAAAAATTTGTTAAAAGCAATATTAGCTTTTACTTTATTCTCTTTATCAATGTAGCTTTTAACACTAAATCCAATAATAGCTACAACAACAATTATTATAGCTGCAATTATTAGTGTTTTGTTTTTTTTATAAAATCTCTCAACTTTTACAAAACTTTCAAGAAATTTTTCTTCACTATTTAGTTCATTTTTAACAAAATCCACATTCTCTTTTAAACTCATAAATTTCCTTTAAAAAAATTAATCAATATGTTACAAAAATTTTCATAAAACCTTACTTTTATAAAAGTTTGAATATAATACAAGTCTTATACAAATGAAAGGTTAATAATGAAAAAATTTCTATTGGCTTCATCTTTTGCTTTGGTACTTTCGCATGGTTTATTTGCAAAAGAAAAAAGTGAGGAGCTAACGCAAAGTAGATTTGAATCATTAACTAAACTAACACAAGTTATTGGTACAGTTGAAAAATACTATGTTGATGATGTTAAACTTCAAGATATTGTGGATAAAGCGATAAAAGGTTTGATGCAAGAATTAGATGCTCATTCATCATTTTTGGATAAAAAATCTACAAAAGAGATGTCAATTCAAACAAATGGTGAGTTTGGTGGTTTGGGAATTACTGTAGGAATGAGAGACTCAGCATTAACTGTTATATCACCAATAGATGGAACACCTGCATATGAAGCTGGAGTAAAAGCTGGAGATATAATCTTAAAAATCGATGATAAATCAACACTAAATATGACTTTAAATGATGCTGTTGGATTAATGAGAGGTAAGCCTAAAACAAAAATAGATTTAACAGTTGTACGAAAAGGTGAAAATAAACCTATAAAAATAACAATAATAAGAGATATTATAAAAGTACAATCAGTATTTGCAAAGAAAATTGATGGAGATTTATTATATTTAAGAATTGCAAGTTTTGATAAAAAAGTAACTGATAAATTAAAAGAAATTATAAAAAAACATACAAAAACTAAAGGTATAGTTTTAGATTTAAGAAACAATCCTGGTGGACTTTTAGCACAAGCAATATCTGTAACTGATCTTTTCGTTGATTCTGGGGTAATTGTATCTCAAAAAGGTAGAGATGCAAACGATGAAGAGAAGTTTTATGCAAAATATACAAATACTTTAACTGATGTACCAATGGTTGTTTTAGTAAATGCAGGAAGTGCAAGTGCAAGTGAGATTGTAAGTGGAGCTTTACAAGATCATAAAAGAGCAATTATTGTAGGAGAAAAGACTTTTGGAAAAGGTTCTGTTCAAGCAGTATTACCAATAGTAAAAGATAGAAGTGAAAATATTAAGTTAACAATAGCAAAATATTATTTACCAAGTGGAAGAACTATTCAAGCAAAAGGAATAACTCCTGATATTATTGCTTATGCAGGAAAAACTGTAACTGAGCCCTCAAATGAGTTTCAAATAAAAGAAGCAGACTTAAAAAAACATTTAGAAGAAGAGCTTGAAAAAGTTGAAGATAAAAAAACTAAAAAAGAAATAAAGTCTGAAAAAGTAAAAGATAAAGAAAAAGTAAAAGTAGAAGATAAAGAAGAGATTATTACAAAAGAAGATATACAAAATGACAATCAGATCAATTCAGCTATTAATATTTTAAAAAGCTTAATAATTATGAAATAGAAGGAATAAAATGACTAAGACAGAACTTTTATATGAGGGTAAAGCAAAAAAAATTTGGAAAACAGAAGATGAAGATTTTTTGATTTCTGAGTTTAAAGATGATTTAACAGCATTTAATGGAGAAAAAAAATCAAGTGAAGATGGTAAAGGCGCTTTAAATAACCAAATTTCAAGTGCACTTTTTGAACTATTAAATGAAAAAGGAATTCAAACACATTTTGTAAAAATGCTTGATGATAATAATATGCTTCATAAATCTTGCGAAGTAATAAAGCTTGAGGTTATTGTAAGAAATATAGCAACAGGATCTTTAAGTAAAAACTTGGGAATTGAGAATGGAAAAGTATTACCATTTACATTAGTAGAGTTTGATTACAAAAATGATGCTTTAGGAGATCCAAAATTAAATGATCAGCATGCATTGATTTTAGGTTTAGTTAAACATCAAGATGAACTAGACAAAATTAGAAGAGTTGCAAGAGAAATAAACGATATTTTAAAACCTTACTTTTTTGAAAAAGGATTAAAACTTGTAGATTTTAAACTTGAATTTGGTAAAGATAAAAATGGCAATATTATTTTAATAGATGAATTAAGTCCTGATAATTGTAGATTTTGGGATATTGAATCTGGTGAATCTTTAGATAAAGATAGATTTAGACAAGGTAAAGGTGGGCTAAAAGTTGCCTATACTCAAGTATTAAATAGAATTTTAAATAAATAATTAGGGAGATAGAATTTGAAAGCAATTGTAAATGTGGCATTAAAACAAGGTGTTTTAGATGATCAAGGTAAAGCAACGCATCATGCATTAGATACATTGGGGTTCAAAGAAGTAGTTAAAGATGTAAGAATTGGTAAACAAATTATTATTGAGCTTAATTCTTCAAGTAAAGAGAATGCAAAAGCCGAAGTTACAAATATGTGTGAGAAACTGCTTGCAAATACTGTAATAGAAGATTATGAAATTGAAATTGTAGGTTAATTATGATGAATGTAACAGTATTACAATTTCCCGGAACAAATTGTGAATATGATACAAAGTATGCCTTTGAAAAACTTGGGTGTAATGTAGAAATTATTTGGCACAAAGATACAACTTTACCAGAAAATACTGATCTTTTAGTAATACCTGGTGGATTTTCATATGGAGATTATTTAAGAAGTGGTGCAATTGCAAGATTTGCAAATATTATGAATGCTGTGCAAGAATATGCTTCAAATGGAGGTAAAGTCTTAGGTATTTGTAATGGGTTTCAAATTCTTTTAGAAGCAGGATTACTTCCTGGGGCTATGAAAAGAAATGATTCTTTACATTTTATTTCTAAATTTAATTACTTAAAAGTAATCAATAATGATAATGCATTTTTAAATGAGTTAAATGTTGGTGATATTGTTAATATTCCCGTTGCACATCATGATGGTAATTACTTTATTGATGAAGAAAGATTAAAAGAGTTAGAAGCAAATAATCAAATATTATTAAAATATTGTGATAAAGATGGAAATGAACAAAATCTAAATGGTTCTGTTTCTCAAATTGCAGGAATTTGTAATAAAGAAAAGAGTATATTTGGACTTATGCCTCATCCTGAAAGAGCAATAGAGCAACTACTTGGTGGAGATGATGGAATAAAAATGCTGCAGGGCTTTTTTAAATAAAGTAAAGTAGTAGAAAACTCTACTACTTTTACTTAAAAGAGATGATAATATGAAAATAATACTGCTAATATTACTTACTATACAAACTATATTTGCAAATACAACTTTTACAAATGAAGAGAATTCGGTTTTTCAAGAAGATGCTTATAAACAGTTAAATACACAAGTTGAAGATGATACTTTTTCTTCTAATGGGCTTGACTATTTAAATGAAGAAGATGTTAAAACTGTTCCAACATCAAAAAATCTATATTTATCATATATAAAGTTTCCTCAAAATATATATAAAAACCAAAGATTTGAGATAAGTATTAAAGCATTAATTACAACAGAAGATTTTGATAGAATTGAAACAAGATTTGTTGATTCAAAGAATATGAATGTATTAAATCCAGAACAAGCTTGGATGGCAGTGGATAATAATAGTTTTGAGAATAGATTCTATTTTAAAGCTTATGAGCAAGATTTTATAATGCCAACATTTCAAGTTTTATTATATAAAAATGATCAATTAATAGATTTTGCATATTTAAAACCAAAAGATATTAGATTTTCAAAGTTAGCTAAAGGTGATAATAGTTTCTCAAATGTTATTGCTAGTGAGTTAATTTTAAATACTTATAAAACAAAACAATATAATAATAATGAGTTATTAACTATAATAGATTTAGATGCTAAAAATTCAAATTTAGAGGATTTTTATTTAAATGATTTTTCAAAAGATCAAGGTATATCTAGTATTGAAGATGAGTATCCTGAACAACATCTATTGTATTATGTTGTTGCACCTATTCACAAAAAAAGATTAAATTTTACCTATTTTAACACTACTTCAAAAAGTTTTCAAAGAATATCTATACCTTTAGAGTTAGAAAATGAGTTAGTAAGTACTCAAACGGACTTAAATCCAAACAGTTCAAATCTTCAACTTTATAAAAAAGTTGCTTTATTAGTACTTTTACTAATTTTTATCATTTTATTTATTTGGAAAAGAAAAAAGAGTTATTTAATAGTAATTTTGATTTTAATAATAATTGCAATTTTAAATTTAATGCCAAATAAAAAGGCTGTATTGAAAAATAATACAATGATTTATATTTTACCAACAAATAAATCAACAATTTTTTATCAATTAGATAATTTTAAAAATGTTGAGATATTAAATAAAAAAAATGAGTTTATAAAAGTTATGTTCAATAACAATGATAATAAAGTTATTGGATGGGTAAAGGAAGATAGTTTTGTCAAGAATTAGAGCACTCTTAGTTGTTATACAATTTTCATTAACAGTTGCAATTACAATATTTTTCATGTATTTATTTAGAAATCATACACATAAAGTAATAAAAATATGGATGAAGTTTCAGATGTTTTTTCTTGGAATAAAATTAGAGCAAGAGGGGAATTTAGATGAAACATGTGATATGGTTATTTTAAATCATCAAAGTCTATTAGATATAATAGTAATGGAGTATATACACTCAAAAGATTTAGCATGGGTAGCTAAAAAAGAGATTACTGATTTACCATTTTTTGGTCATATTATTAAAGCTCCAAGAATGATATCTATTGATAGAGAGAACAAAGCTGGGCTTGTTAAATTATTAAGAGAATCAAAAGATAGATTATCAAAAGGAAGACCAATTGCAATTTTTCCTGAGGGTACTAGAACAGATGGAAAAACTATGCTTCCTTTTAAAAGTGGTGCTAAGATGCTTGCTGATAAATTAAAATTAAGAGTTCAGCCTGTTGTTATGCTAAATACAAGAGAGATATTAGATTCAAAAAAACTTACATGTAATCCAGGTATTGTAAAAGTAATCTATTTAGATCCTATTCAAGCTTCAAAAGATACTGACTGGTTTAAACAAACTGAACTAAAAATGAATGAAATATTAAAAAAAGAGTTAAAAAATGAGTTTTAATTGGTCTGCTGTTTTAGCAATAGGGTTTGGTGGATTTATTGGAGCAGTTGCAAGAGCATATGCTGTACATTTTACTAATAAATATGTTCCTTTGGAGTTTCCCTTAGGTATTTTAGCTGTAAATATTTTAGGAAGTTTCTTAATAGGTTTAGTTTTTGCAGTTTTTGCTCATTATAATTTAAGTGATAATTTAAAAATGTTTTTAACTACAGGTTTTTTAGGAGCTTTAACTACTTACTCTACATTTGCTATAGAGACATTTTTTCTTTTTCAAAGCTCTTTTGTGCTTGCTGTTGCAAATATAGCTTTAAATGTTTTTGGTACTATATTCGCAGCAGCTTTTGGATATAAAGTTTTACAGTTTTTTCTTAACCATTAGTAACTATCTGTAAAATCTTTTATCTCTCTTACTTTTTTAACCACATTATCATATAATGCATCTGGCATATAAGGAAGTAATGAGATAAGCTCATCAATTTTATCCTTATTTGTTTTATAAGTATATATTTTTTCAACTTGTTTTGTCATCTCTTGTTCCCAATGGCACAAGTCTTCAATTCTATTTTTTATAAGTTCAAGTTCATTTTTCGATAAATCTTTTAATATATACTTTAAGTATCTACTTCTACTATTTGTATTATCTTCAAATAACTCTTGTTCTGCCACATTTAATGCTTCTGCTATATAAGGTATAAAATCAGCTTTAATTGATGATGTACCATTTAAGTAAGCATATATTGAAGACACAGATGGTGCCTCACCTATTCTATTAACTTTTGGATTTACTGCAAGTAATCTAGCAGCGAACTCTTTTTTTGTAAGTTTTTTTTCTTTTAATATTTGATTAATTCTTTCATAAATTTCCATATTTTGCCTTTTTGGTATTTCATTAAATCGTCTTACAGTTTAACTAAATAAAATATAACAAAAATTATATATTGTATAGTTAAATAATATAAATTAATTAATAATTTAATTGAAAAAGTATTATATCAAAAAAAAGTAAATAAATAATGACTAAAATCAAAAAAAATGATTTTTTTCTATTATTCTTAACTCATAATTTTATTATAAAAAAAATGACATTTTATTTGACTTTTAAGTGACATATATATGACAAAGTAGCTATTTATAAGGATTGAATAAAAACAAGAATAAAATAAATTTTTTACTTATTTTTATAAGCAAGTGCTAAAAATGGAATTTCAAGCAAAATTAAATATAATTTTTGGTAAAAAATAATTTATTTTTAATAAAACTGTGTAGCTGGAGCTTTTATTATAGTTTAAAAATAAAATTATTAAATTTTTACTT
>NZ_JBSRRO010000053.1:0-27939 GCF_055140965.1 Malaciobacter sp. | reverse complement strand
TTACAAAAAATATTGATTTAAGTATAAAAAATTTTAATTTTTCTAATAAAACCCTAAGCATTGAAAAGAGCATTTTAAAAAATCCTTATATTAGTATAACTTTACCAAAAAAAGATAAAGTAAAAAAAGAAGTTACTAAAAATAGTAAAAATGTAGAAACTAAAAATAGTTTAAATATGCAAATTGGTCCTTTTAATATAAAAAATGCATCATTAAATTTTGAAGATAAGAACTTACCAATTCCTTTTAAAACTTTGGTCTCAAAACTAAATGGAGAATTTTCAGAGTTTAGTACTACAAGTTCAAAGCCAACAGAACTTAAGCTTGAGGGTAAAGTTGATAAGTATGGATATACAAAAATCACAGGACTTGTAAATCATGAAAATATAAAAGAGCTTACGGATGTAAACTTACTGTTTAAAAATATTGCTATTAAAAACTTTACTCCTTATTCTGGAAAATTTATAGGAAGAGAGATTGAGACAGGAAAATTAAATCTTGATTTGAAATACAATATCAAAAAATCAAATCTCGATGCAAAAAATAGCATTATTATTAGTGATATAAAACTTGGAGATGAAGTAAAAAGTGAAGATGCAGTATCTTTACCTTTAGAATTAGCAATTGCTTTACTTGAGGATGCTGATGGAATAATTGATTTGGATATTCCAATATCTGGAAATGTAGATGATCCAAAGTTTGCTATTGCTCCAATTGCATGGCAAGCTTTCACAAATTTAATAGTAAAAGCAGTTAGTGCTCCATTTAGTTTTTTAGCTTCATTATTAGGAATTGAAGCAGATGAAATAAAATCAATAGATTTTCATTTTGCAGATGCAAAAATACTTCCATCAGAAAAAGAAGCTTTAGATAATATTGCAAAAATCATGGAAAAAAGACCAAATATAGCAATTAAAATAAATCCTAGTTTTACACAAGAAGATATCAATAAACTAAAAGAATTAAAAGCCGAAGAAAATATAGAAAAAACAATGAAAGAGTTTAAAAAAGGAGATAAATATCAACTTGCAATTGAAAAAATATATCTTTCATATAAAAATAGCAAAAAATTAGTAGAGTTAAAAAAAGAGTTTATAGTAAAGAAAAAAGAGAAAGAGATTTTCCAAAAAGATAGATATTTAAACCATATGAAAGATATGATTATATCAAAACAAGTTATTTCAGATGATACAATTTTAAATTTAACAAAACAAAGAATAGAGAATATTAATAAGTATCTAATAGATAAAAAACAGATAAAACAAAATAGAGTTATTATTAAAAAAACAGATAAAACAAATACAAGTAAAAGCTTTACAAGCTTCGATTTACAAATAGATATAGCAAGATAATAAATATTTAGTTATATTAATTTTTGTTATATTAATCTATATTTATTGACTTTGTATTAGTTTTTTTGATAATATTAATCAATTTACTTTTATTATAATTTTTATAAGGAATATTTATGAATAAAATATTATATGCTTTTATTGGATTGTTTATTATAGCAACTAGTTATGGAGTTTATACACAAGTTACAAAAAAACCTTTAAACACAAAAAGAGTATCTTGTCAAAACAAAACAACAACTTTTGAAAAAATAAATAAAAATGCAAATATTCAAAAAGCAAAAGAACTTTTTCTAACTTCAAACTATGATTTATCAATAATTATTGACTATTCAAAATATATGAAAAGTAATTTAAAAGATATTTTAGATGAACAAAAATTAGAAAAAATAATAAAAGATGTAATAAGCAACTATGAAGATGAAGATAAAAGTGTTAAAAAAAATCTAACTATTCATGCATATCTTTATGAAAATGACAAAGAAGACAAGGGTAAAAAAAGCAAAAAAGCAAAACTTTATGCGGGATATATTCTTATGGAGTTTAAACTAAATAACAAAAGTGTTTATAAAATCCAAACTGATTATATGAATATGGATACAAGTGATTTAAAAGAAAGAATTGATTGTTCAATTAAATCATTTGTTTCTATAAAATAAAAAAGATAATCTTTTTTATTTTATAGTTTTATAACTTTTGCTCCAAATCCACCACTACTTGGATGGGCATCTTCATAGCTTCTAATTTTAGGATGTTTATCAAGATATTTTTTTGTTGCTGCTGCTAATTTTCCTGTACCAATTCCATGATAAACTAATACTTCATCAAAACCTGCAATTAAAGCATCAGATAAAAATTTATCTAAATTTTCTAAAGCTTCATCTACTCTTTGTCCATGTAAATCTAACTTTACATGTCCTGTTTCTGGTTTTGAAACTGTAACAGTTGTTTTTGGTTTTATAGTAGGTTTTGGCATATTGCCACTTCTTGATAAATCTTTAAGTGGAACTTTCATTTTCATTCCTGAATCATTTTCAATGAAAGCTTGTTTTCCTTTGATTGAGACAATAACACCTTTTGAAGTTCTATACTTAACTCTATCTCCAACTTTTAATTCTTCTATTTCAGTTATTTTTTGAGTTTTTATACTAGAAGCTTTTGTATGAGCAACATTTAAGTGTCTATGTCCCTCTTTTGAAATTTTTGCTTTTATAGCTTTTTTTGCTTCTTCTCTTGCGTCTTTATACTCTTTGTGTAGTTTGGATTTCTCAGAATAAACTAACTCATCAAGATTTTCTTTTTGCTCTTTCAAAGATTTTTTAATTCTTTGTGTATCCTCTAACTCTTTATCTAGTTTTTGAATTTTTTGTTTATATTCTCTTTCAAGTTCACTACTTCTTTCGATAAGTTCGTTTAATTTATCTTTATCTTCACCATAAACTTTTTTTGCAAGTTTGATTATATTGTGAGGAATTCCATACCTACTTGCAGTTTCAAAAGCATAAGATTTTCCTATCGTACCTTGTAAAAACTCATAAGTTGGTCTTTGATTTTTTTCATCATAAAGTGCTGCAACTAACTCTACATCACTATTTGAAGCAAGTAATGCTGCCAATCTTTTGTGATGAGTTGTAATAATAATCTTTATATCTTTTTTTATAAGTTCTTCAATTATTACTTTAAATAAACTAGCAGCTTCATCTGAATCTGTTCCAAGCTCTATCTCATCTACACCAACAATTGCATTTTTCTTTGAAAAAAGAGTTGAAAATTCAACCATTCTTCCTGCAAAAGTTGAAATATCATTTTTTACACTTTGAGGATCATCTAATACTGCTAATATATTTTTAAAACTTCCAATTTGTGAAGATTTATGTGCATTATATGGAAGTAAATATTTAGACAATAAAACAGCAGATAAAATAGATTTTAACATCATAGTTTTACCACCTGCATTTACACCAGTAATCATAATAACTGATTTTGTAAAATCAATAGTAATAGGTTTTGCCCCATGAAGTGCGGGATGTCTAAACTCTACTAGTTTACAACTATTGTTTCTACTTGGTAATAAAAAGTTTCTATCATTTGCTTTTGCAAAAAATAGTCTTGCTTGGTAGTGATCAACCCTATCAAACTCTTTATTTATAAATTTTAAAAACATCAAATGCTTTTCAAACATTGAAGAAATTTGTTTACAAAACTTTAATAAAACCTCTTCTTGCTTATTTATAAGGTCACTTCTTCTTTGTTTTAATTCACTAATATTGTGAGGAACTACATAAAAGAATCCAGAGTTTGATCTATGTACAACTGTTGCTTTTATTACATGATTAAATCCACCTCTTACTAAAATAGCCTCTTGGTCATTTACTAAATGCACTTGTGAATCAACTAAATATGGTC
Organism: Malaciobacter sp.; assembly: GCF_055140965.1. The sequence goes on along the minus strand of NZ_JBSRRO010000053.1, from coordinate 24,181 downwards.
TTAATTTTGATGAATTTATGACTTTATATAAAGATTGTCTAATTAAATCTTTATTTTTATAAATAGCATTTTGAATATTGTCATAATCTTCATCAACACCCTCTTTTAGATTACCTTTTGAATCAAAATAATCATCTAACTTTAAAATATCACTTGGAATGATAATTTTATCTATCCACTCTTTTAGTTTTCCCTCAAAGTTAAATCTTTTTAAATATAAAAAGTATCTAATTATTTTAGTAAATTCATAAATATCATCAAGTTTTAAAATACCTTGTTTTTGTATATAAACTAATGAATTATCTAAATTTGCAACCTCTTTTGGTGCATTTATATCAAACTTTGAAAGTTCTTCTATGAGTTTAAAATGTAAGTTTATATCACCTTCAAGTATGATTGATTTTTTTCTTGAAAAAAGTTCTTGGAAGGATTCTATATACTCTGTTAAGTCTAGTTTTTTTATTATATCTTTCATTTGCGTATTATAGCCAAAGGGCTATAATACTTTTATAAATAAAACTGCCAATATACTAAAGCAATTACTGTAATACAAATAATTCCTAAAATATTAAATAGTAATCCAAATTTTGCCATATCTTTTACTTTAACAGCACCACTACTCATAGCAATGGCATTTGGAGGAGTAGCAATAGGAAGCATAAATGCATATGAAGCACAAATAGTTGATACAAACAAAATTAGAGTCATATTAACATCTGCTACTTGTCCTAAAGAATAAATAATTGGTAAAGCAATTGAAATCAATGCAGTATTTGATGTAACTTCTGTTGTAAATGTTATTAGTGCAGCAACTAATATTATAAGAAAAATAACAGGAAGATTTACCAAATCAAGTAAATAATGCGCAATTTCATTTGCTAAACCTGTTGATGCAAATGCCGCTGCAATAGAAAAACCTGCACCAAATAAGAAAATAATTTCATATGGAATTTTCTTTGTATCTTCCCAAGTTAAAAACCCAATCTTAGGCATAAACATCAATAAACCATATCCTAATAAAATACCTTTTTCATTTAAACCTAAACCAGAATAAAAAGGTTCGATTTTTGAATTTACAAAAAGTAAAAGAATTAAACTACCAAGAAAATACATAAGCCTTCTTTGGTCACTTGTCAAATGTTCCCTATCTTCTAAATGTGTATCAAATTTTAGATGTTGAACTCCAAGTGATAAGAAGAAAGGAATTAATGTTAACATTAAAAAGGCCAATGGTGCAGTCAATAAAATCCATTTTATAAAAGGAATAGCCTCAATTGAGTGCTGATCCATAAAACCTAGTAAAATCAAGTTTGGAGGTGTTCCAATAGGTGTTACAATACCACCAATACTAGCACCATAAGCAATAGCAAGTACAAGTCTTACTTTTAATTTTGTATCATTTGTCAAAAACATTGCAATAGGTATTAAAAGTAAAGCAGTTGTTGTATTTGAAATAAGTGAACTTAAAAAAGCTGAAGTAATTGCTAATGAAAAAATTATTCCTCTGGGGGTATTAGGGAAGATTGTTAATAATTTATTTGAAATATATTTATGTAAATTAGTTTTTTGAGTTGCAATTGCCACCATAAAACCACCAAGAAATAGGAAAATAATTGATTTAGAGTAATTTGCAGTAGTAGCACTTGTACTCATAATATCAAAGGAAGGGAATAAAAGAATAGGCAAAAGTGACACTACGCCAATTGGTAATCCCTCGTTTGTCCATAGTACTACAAGTAACACTATTATTGCTAATAAAATTGAGTGTTGAGTACTAAAAGCTATGCTTGCTATAAAAAACATAGCAATCGATAAAATCAATGCAGTAAGTAGTTGTTTCAAAACATTCCTTTTATTTAAAATTACTGTTGTTATATTTATTGTAATTATAAAAAACTAAATTACTTTTATATTTCATAATTTTTATCAAATAAAAATAAAATTATTACATAAAGTTACATAAAAAAATTATAAAACATTATTTCTACACTTAAGCCACACTCTTTATACATTTTTAAGTAACATATGCTCTTTTGAAATCTATTTTTTCTTTGGTCTAAAAGGCTTAATTACCTCTTCATTACATTCTAAATATGGTCCTTCCATTAAATCAATACAATATGGAATTGCAGGAAAAACTGCATCTAAACACTCTCTTATTGATTTTGGTTTTCCAGGTAAATTTACTATAAGTGAGCTTCCTCTAAGTCCTGCTGTTTGTCTTGAAAGAATTGCAGTTGGAACAAATTTCAACGACTCTGCACGCATTAATTCACCAAATCCTGGCATCATTCTATCGCAAACTGCTTCTGTTGCTTCTGGAGTTACATCTCTTGCAGCAGGTCCTGTTCCCCCTGTTGTAACAACTAAACAACAATCCTCTTTATCTACTAACTCTTTTAAAGTATCTTCAATAGTCTTTTGGTCATCTTCTATACATCTATATACAGGCTCCCAAGAAGAAGTAAGATAATCATTCATAGTATCAACTATTGCTTTTCCACTAATATCTTCATATATTCCCTTACTTGCTCTATCACTTGCTGTAATTATTCCAATCTTTGCTGTATTACTCATAATAATCCTTTTGTATTTATAGTATATGTCCTGCATCATTTATAAAATAAACTGTTGCGAACTCTTTAAAAAACTCTTTTGCTTCATATGATTTTATTATTTTATCTTTTGCACCAAGATAAACTTCTATTTTAGTACCTTTTTTTATAAGTTCTTTAAGCTCTTTTTCTTTCCATTCATAAGTTAGTAACTCTTCTAATTGTTCATAAGTTCCAAGATTGAAATACTTTGAAGTATCAATACTTTTAGGATAAGAGATATTTTCTAAAAAATTCAAACAATAAGCTTTTGCATCTTTTTTAAAAAACATCAGTTGCATTCTTTTGTATTTTTTATCATTGATTTGGAAAAAAGCTGGAGAGAAAAGTTGCAATAAATCAACTCTTTTTTCACTTTTTAAAGCTTGTTTAAAAGCTTTAATTGCACCATAAGAAAACCCACTAATAGTAAAATCATTTTCAACTAAATATTGATTAAATAGCTCTTTTTCACTACTTAAACAAAAACCATGATAATAATTAGAAGTCATTTTCACAAATTACCTCATTTTTTAACATAATCTCTTTTAATCTATTAATCTCAACTGCATTGTGTGAAAGCTCTGCTCTTAACTCATTTTTAACTCTATTTATAAGTTCATTTGCATCATTTGCCATCTTATATTTTTCAACCATATTTAAAGCAATCTTCATAGCATGCTTTAAATCATCACTATTAACTGCATGTTGTTCTTTTTTTATAACTTCAACACCAATACTACCAGCTAAATATCTTTTGATATTTTCTATAAGTTCATTATATGAGGGATAAGTCGATTCTAATTTAGGCACATCTTCATCAAAAAGTGAAACTTTACTTTTGCATACAAAAGCTTTACTTGCTTGATAGATAGATAAAATCTCTTTTTGTTTTTCATTTAAGATTTTTGTTTGTTTTTTTCCAAACTGCAATTTATTTTTTGCTATTTCAATATCTTCATCTTCTAAAACTTTTGATTCTCTTTTTATCATATTTAATAAAGCTTCATTTACCAAAGTAGCAAGTGCAGCAGAAGAGAAACCAGCTGTTGTATCTGCAAGTTTTTCTACATCAAACTCAATATTCTTGCCTTTTAAATAAAGCTCTAAAATATGTTTTCTATCTTCTATATTTGGTAAATTTAAAAATACCCTTCTATCAAATCTTCCTGCTCTTAATAAGGCATCATCTAAAACATCAATTTTATTTGTTGCAGCTATTACAATAACTCCACTATCTCCCTCAAAACCATCCATTTGAGTTAAAAGTTCATTTAGTGTTGCTTCTCTTTCATCATTTGATGTACCAGTTCTTTTTTTACCAATTGCATCAATCTCATCAATAAATACAATAGCAGGAGCACTAGCTTTTGCTTTTATAAATAACTCTCTTACTTTTTTTGCTCCCATACCAACATATATTTGAACAAAACTAGCTCCACTTTGATAGAAAAATGGAACATCAGCTTCTCCTGCAACAGCTCTTGCAATAAGCGTTTTACCAACACCTGGAGGACCTACTAAAAGTACTCCTTTTGGAAGTTTAACTCCATGGGAAATATACTTTTTAGGAGAGTTTAAAAAGTCAACTATCTCTTCAAGTTCACTTTTAATCTCAGAAATACCAGCAACATCTTTAAATGAAAGATTTGATGTAACAGCTTTGATATTACTTGAAGATTCCACATCTTCTTTAGATACAGAATGCTCTTTTTGTTTACTAAGCTCTTTTTCAAAAGCACTTGTTTTAATACCTTTTTTATCAAAAAACTCTTTAATCTTATTTTGCTTGAGTTTTAAAAATATTGCAGTTATTAGCAATAAAAATAAAAAAAGAAGCCCTAGATAATAAGAACTTCCTTCAATTTGAGTACTACTTTTATACATAGTATAAATAAATAAAACCAGCAATATGGTTGCTGATAAAATCATAAGTTTTAAGTTTTTGTCTAGCTTATTATTTGAATCTTGCGACATTTTTATCTTGCCTTCTTTCATAATCATCAAGGAAAATCCAATCTCCTGTTAAATCAACACTACTTTCAACTTCAATTTGATTAAAGAATTGATCTAACCCTATATATTTTCCATTTTTTTCTTGTTCTATCAAGACCTCTAATGTTTGAGTATTATTTTTTCTAAACTCATAGTTTTTCTTCTCTATTATAGATATTAATTCATTATATCTTTCTTTTGCAATATTACCTTTTACAATATCTTTCATAGATGCACTTGGTGTTCCATCTCTTTTTGAATATGTAAATGCATGAACATGAGTTAAAGGAAATCTTTTTAAGTTCTCCATAGCTTCAGCCCAAAGTTGATTAGTCTCACCTGGATGACCTACAATAAAATCAGTTCCTAAAGCATAACCATTCTCTTTTAAAAACTCGAAAAGTTCTAAATCTTTTAAAACTTTATTTCTTCTGTTCATTATTTTTAACATCTCTTTTGAAGTGTGTTGAAGTGCAATATGCAAGTGCTTTGCCATAAAAGGTTCATTTATAATCTCTTTAAATTCATCATCAATTTGAATAGGTTCAATACTTCCCATTCTAATACGTCTAACACCTTTTATCTGTGACATTTTCTTAAGAAGTTTAGCCAATGATGTATGTTGTTTTTTTCCATAACTTCCTACATTTGTACCAGTTAAAATAAACTCACCAAAACCATTACTTGCAAGTTTTTCTATTTGTTCTAAAATCTTATCTTCTTTATAACTTCTTGCATCACCTCTTACGTGAGGAATAATACAGTAGCTACATCTAAAGTCACATCCTTCTTGTATTTTTATAAAAGCTCTACTTTTACCTATAAACTCTTCAACAATAGTATCATCAATATGTTCTAAATCTCCAGCTTGAAAAAATCTCTCTTCTTTTTTTAAAAGTTCATTGATTTTCTCTTTTTCACTATGACCAAAAAGTGAATCAACTTTATCTTCTTTAAATAAATTCTCGCCTTTAGTCCATACTCCACATCCAGTAAAAACAACTCTTGGTTTTTTAGGAAGTCTATTTAGCTGATTTATATAACCCCTTGCAGTTGAATCTGCACTATTTGTAACTGTACATGAATTTATAACTACAATATCAGCTTGCTTTTCATCTTTTGTTACTTCAAAATCTTCTAAGTTACTCATCATAACTTGAGTATCAAAAACATTTGTTCTACAACCAAAAGTTTTAAAATATACCTTTGGTTTTGTTTGTGAAAATATCATATAATTTTGCCTTCATCTGGTAAATCTGCTGGTTTTTCTCTTTTTTCATTAAGATTAATACTTTGAGTAGGATAAGCAATATGGATATCATCTTCTGCCATAAATGCTTTTAGAATTTCAGGTGACATTGTACTTCTAAGCACCAATGCAGCATATGAGTTAGTAAGATACCAAGAAGATATTACAATACCATAAGGTTCAACAAAAGTATAAACTCTAGGTTCAACTCCTGTTGCTCTTAATTGATACTTACTTCTCATTTTTGATAACTGTTTTCTAGTAATATCAGTATATCCTTTAGAATAGTGTTTTAAAATCTCTTTTGCAATATGTTGTGCTTTTTTATGGTTTGAATCAAAGGTAATAGTAATATCAATACCATCCCAAACAGTTCTAAGTCCTGAGTGTGTATAGTTTGCAATCATCTCTGAGAAAACATAATTATTAGGAATAAAAAATATTCTTCCAGTTCTTCTATTTACCATATAAGAAGTTAAAGTTATATCTTCTCTAATAGTGATTTTAAATAATGAAATATCTAAAACATCTCCCACAACTTCAAGACCATTTCTAGTAACTTTAATTCTATCTCCTACTTGAATAGAACCAGATGTTACAATTACAAGCCATCCAAATATAGACATAAACCAATCTTTTAAAGCAATCGCAATACCAGCTGATGCGAAACCTAAGATTGTTACTACATATGAAACATTATCTATATATGAAAATAAAACTATTAAAACTATTATAAATACCACTAAAAAATTAATAATCTTATTTGTAAGATAATAACTCTCATTTTGTGAAAAGTATTTTTTTAAACCTAGTTTTATCAAAAATGACATAAAAAATAGTAAAAAAACAATTATAAAAATTGTAAAAATTTTCTGTATTTGACTTGAAATTTGTGATTTTATCTCTAGTGTTACTTGTTCAACTTTTCTTGTATAAACCTCTTCTGTTGTTGATACTATTTCAAGTACCATATTAAAATCTTTTTTTTGCTTATCTAAAAAAGTTAAAATCTCTTTATATTGAGTTTTTTGATCTAAATTATATAGTTCCAAATATAAAAAGACTTTCTTTTCAAGTAAAGATATAAGATTTGCAATATCTTTTTCTATTGTAATAAACTCTTTTTTATTGTTTTCAAGTTTTTTGATATATGATAAGGCATTAATTATTCCAAAAGGATTAGTTATATCTTCATATTTTTCAACTTCTGGGGGACTTAATAAACTTCCAATTGGTGAACCTTTATACTCTGATATAAGTTCTAACTCATTTTGCTTAATTCTAATTTTATTATTTAATTGAGAATAGTGCTCATCTGTTTTACCTTTACCTTTTGCACTTTGTTTTAATAGCTCAAGCTCTTTAGATATTTTTCTATAAGCTAAATAATTACTATATCTTTTTAATAAAATATTATCTTTTAACTTTTCATTTAACTCTTCTATTCTTTTTTGCAATACGCCAATTTGAGCAAGATCTTGCATACTTCTTTCTTTTAAAGCTGCTTGTCTTTGAGCTATTTCTTGGTTTGCTAAATCTTGTGCTGTTAACTCTTTTGGTTCATCTAAAATATCATCATTTAATTCATTTGCATAAACACAAAAATTAAAAAGCAATAAAGCTGCAAAAATATAAGTAAAGAAACCTCTTTTCATTAATTAAAAACCTTTAAAACTTCTATTACATCATCTTTATTTATTTCATCTGTAATTAGACAATTTCCTATTTTTTTTGGAAGAATAAACTTAATCTTATTATCAAGAGATTTTTTATCTAAAAAGAAATGCTCATAAAACTCTTCAACATTAGCAATTTTGTAACTTGTAGGAATATTATATTTCTCTAATAAATTTTTTACTCTTGAAGCTTCTTCTTGGCTTATATGACCTAACTTTACTGCAAGTTCATTTGCCATAACCATACCAATACCAACAGCTTCACCATGTAAATATGTTTTGTATTGTGTTTCATTTTCAATTACATGTCCAAAAGTATGCCCATAATTTAAAGCTGCTCTAATGCCATTCTCTTTTTCATCTTGAATAACTACATTTGCTTTTGTTTCAACTGATTTTTGAATTGCTATTTTAATATTTTCTTCTTTTGTTAAATCATTTTCTTCTAGCCATTGAAAAAAGTCTTTATTAAAAGTTACAGCCATCTTAATAATCTCTGCAACACCTGCACCAAACTCTCTTTTTGGTAAAGTTGTTAAAAAGAAAGGATCAATTAATACCTCTTTTGGTTGATGAAAAGCACCAATAAGATTTTTTCCATACTTATTATTTATTCCTGTTTTTCCTCCAACACTTGCATCAACTTGAGAAAGTAGTGTTGTTGGAACTTGCACAAAACTAATGCCCCTTTGATAAATAGAAGCAGCAAAACCTGTCATATCTCCAATAACTCCACCACCAAAAGCAACTAAAAGTGACTTTCTATCAAGTCTGTTTTCAAAACAATGATTTAAAATCATATCAATTGTTTGCATATTTTTATACTGTTCTCCATCAGGTACAGTAACAACACTTATCTCTTTTGCTGTAATTTTTTCTTTTAAATACTCTAAGTGAAATGAACTTACAGTTGGGTTTGTAACTATGACAACTTTTGTATCATAATATATTTCATTTAACCTATCAATTGTAATATCATAAGAAGTGTTATTTGGTAAAGTAATATTTACTATCATATATAAAATCCATTTAGTATAATTTGATAAATTTTATCTAAAAAGAGCTAATTCTAGCTTTAAAAATATGATTAACTAGGCATAGTTACACAAAAGTGAGTTATTAATTATATGTTAAGATATTTATGTTATCTTAAAAAATTCTATTTTAACTATAAGGAATTTTTATGGAAATTTCAAATATTGGGATATTTAAAGGAATGAATAAAAAAATGTCAATACTTAGTATTTTTTTAATACTTTTAAGTGTTGCTATTACTGGATATTTTCCTTTAAAAAGTGCTAATTATTTAAAAGATGTAAGAGAATTTTTAAACCCTTTTTTAGAGTGGTACTATGTTTTACTAGTAGCATTTTTATTAGCTTTTATGATTTGGCTTGGAATGGGAAGATATAGAAATGTAAGACTTGGAGGTGATTTAGAACAACCAGAATTTACATTTTTTTCTTGGGTTTCTATGCTTTTTGCAGCAGGAACGGGTGTAGGAATTCTTTTTTGGTCAGTAGCACAACCAATAATACAATTTCAAAATAATCCCTTTACAGGTACAGAAATGACACCAGAAGCAGCTATTACAGGTATGAGCCTTAGTTTTTTTCATTGGGGTTTAAATGGCTGGGCAATTTTTTCATTTATTGCACTTACAATGGCATATTTTTCTTTTAGACATGGTTATCCTTTGACGATTCGTTCTGCACTATATCCAATATTTGGAAGAAAAGTTGATGGAGTTTTAGGTGATTTTGTAGATATCCTTGCAGTATTTGGTACTGTTTTTGGTATTGCAACAACTCTTGGTTTAGGAGTTGAGCAGATGAATGCTGGATTAAAAGAGGTTTTAAATATTAAATCATCTTTATTTTTACAATTAGGAGTAATGAGTGCAATTATGATTATTGCAACTATTTCTGTTGTTTCAGGAGTAAATAAAGGAGTAAAACTTTTATCAATTGGAAACTTTTGGTTAAGTATAATAGTATTACTTTTTTTACTAGTATTTGGACCTACTCAATACTTAATTGGTGTAACAGTTGAAGCTACAGGTCACTACATACAAAATATAGTTAGATTAACTTTTCATACAAATGTAACACATGATACAAATTGGCAATCTGTTTGGACAGTATTTTTTTGGGGTTGGTGGATAGCTTGGTCTCCATTTGTTGGGATGTTTATAGCAAGAATTTCAAGGGGTAGAACCTTTGGTGAGTTTGTTGCAGGAGTATTACTAACACCAACACTTATTACAATTGTTTGGATAGGACTATTTGGAGGAACAGCTTTATATGAAGAGTTATTTTTAGGAAAAGATATAGTTACAGCTGTAAACAATAATATATCTTCTGCACTATTTGTTATGCTTGAAAATCTTGAAGTTGGTATTCTTGGAGAAATAATGTCATTTTTAATGATTGTCTTAATTGCCACATATTTAATTACCTCTGCAAATGCGGGAACTTTAGTAATAACTACAATCTTATCAGCAGGCTCAACAACACCACCAGTTACACATAGAGTTTTGTGGGGAATAATTTTAACATTATTAACAGGTGTACTTATACTAGCAGGAGGATTAGAAACCTTGCAAGCAGCAGTTATAACAGCTGCATTACCTTTTTCAGTTATTATAATTATTATGATAGCTGGATTATTAAAAAGTCTAAGTTTAGAAAGCACACCAGCACGATCTGGTAATGAACAATTAAGTGCAAGAGAACCATGGATTTTAGATGAAGATGTAGGTGAAGAACCAACAATAATGGATGAGTTTAACCCAAATATTAAAAAACTTAAAGAACCAGAGTATAAATAGTTTTATTTATACTCTTAGCATTAAAAAAAGATTATTAATATATGAATCAATGGAGTTGATGCTCTTTTGTAGGTCTGATTTGGAAAAAGAAAGAATAAAATATCCTACAAATGTACTTAAAATACTATCTATAAAAATAGTTGAATTCTCTTTAATCTCTTTATTTTTTATAGCTTTTTGTATATATTTATATAAAAATTGATAGTTTTGTTTATACCATTGATTTTGAAAAAGCATAAAAGCGCAGTTTGTTTTGTAGTAAGAAACACCTATTAACTCTTTGAAGATTTTTCTATACTCAATAAATTTTTCTTTATAAGAAGTCAAAATCAACACTTTAATTTTATCTTCAATACTGTTTTTTTTTGCTGCTAATTTGTAAACTTCATCTAAATACTCTTTATGAAGTATATTTGCTAATTCTAAAACAATATCTTCTTTATTTTCAAAATACTCATAAATAGTACCTTTTCCAATATTAGCCTCTTTTGCTAAACTTGAAATTGTCAAACCACTTAAGCCTTCTTGTAAGATTAAACTCTTACAAGAAAAGGCTATTGATTCTCTTTTTTGATGTTTACAAATTTTTTGTGACATTTTAATTTTGGTTTTTACTAAACTTTGAAACCAATATATAAAAAAGTGGTATAAATACAATTGCAATGAATGTAGCAGAAAGCATTCCACCTATTACACCTGTTCCCAATGAGTGTCTACTTGCAGCTCCTGCTCCACTACTTAATGCAAGAGGTATTACTCCTAAAGTAAAAGCAAGTGAAGTCATAATAATAGGTCTTAATCTAATCTTTGCAGCTTCTAGTGCAGCTTCTTTTAAACTAAAGCCCTCTTTTTGTTTTTGTAAAGCAAACTCTACAATCAAAATTGCATTTTTTGCTGCAAGTCCAGCTAGAACAAGTAATCCAACTTGGAAATATATATCATTTTCCAATCCTCTTAAATGTGTAGCTACTATTGCTCCAAATATTGCAAATGGAACTGCAAGAAGTACAGAAATAGGCATTAGCCATCTTCCATATTGAGCTGCTAAAATTAAAAATAGTAAAACAATACCAAAAATAAATGCTTGCGCACTACTACTAGAAATTTGTTTTTCTTGATATGCTGTACCAACCCAACTAATTGTATATCCTTGAGGAAGTACTTCTTTTGCAACTTCTTCAATTGCATTTAAAGCATCACCTGAACTAAAACCAAATGCAGGTTGTCCAGAAACTTTAGCTGCTTGGAAAAGATTAAATCTTTCAACAATATCTGCACCAACAATTGGTTTTACAGTTACTAAAGAACTAATAGGAACAAGTTGATTATCTTTTCCTTTAACTAGTACAAATTTTAAATCCTCAACACCTCTTCTATACTCACCTTTAGCTTGAAGATTTACTTTATATGTTCTTCCATATAAATTGAAATCATTTACATAATAACTTCCAAATGTTGCACTTAATGTGTTATAAATATCATCAACTCTAACACCTTTTGCTTTTGCCTTTTTTGTATCAACTAAAATTCTATATTGAGGAATATTTGGCGTAAGAGATGTTCTTACTCCTTGTAACTGCTCTTTTTTATTTGCTTTAGCAACTATTTGATTTACATATTTACTTAAATCCTCTATTTTTCCACCACTTCTATCTTGTACATACATTTCAAATCCACCTGAAATACTCATACCCATAATTGGAGGTGGTAAAACACCAAATGAAAAACCATCAGAAGTAGCCATTAGTTGTTTATTGAATTTTTGATTTAATACTGCTGCATGTTGAGATGGATTTTGTCTTTGTTCCCAATCTTTAAGCTTAACAATTGTAGCTGCTGCATGTGTTCTTTGTCCAAATGTAACTAAATCTAAACCAACTAATGAAATTATATCTTCAACATTGTTATCTTTTGATACAATTTGATTTATCTCATTTGATAGCTTTTCTGTTCTAGTTAGTGAAGCACCAGGAGGGTTGTAACTAAATAAAAATATTGCACCTTGATCTTCTTGTGGAACAAGTCCTGTTTTTAAATCTTTTAACATATCATAAGATACAAAAATAAGTCCACCAAATAACAATACACTTATAATAGAGTATCTAATAGTTTTTTTAACTAAGAAAGAGTACCCTTTTGTCGCTTTTTCAAAAGAGTCATTAAACCATTTGAAAAAACCTTTTGGTTTTTTATTATGTGTATCTTTTAAAATAGTTGCACACAATGATGGTGTTAAAGTTAAAGCTACAAATCCAGAAATTGCAATAGAAATTACAATAGTAATAGCAAACTGTCTATACATTTCACCACTTAATCCTCCCATAAATGCAACAGGAATAAATACAGATGAAAGTACTAAAACAATAGCGATTAATGCACTTGAAACCTCTTTCATTGCCATAAAAGAGCACTTTTTCCTTCACTCATATGTCTTTCAACATTTTCAATAACAATAATAGCATCATCAACAACAATACCAATTGCAAGAACAAGTCCAAATAGTGTAAGTAAATTAATACTAAATCCAAGTGCATACATTCCTGCAAATGCACCAATAATAGAAACAGGCACTGCTAAAACTGGAATTAGTGTAGCTCTCCAATTTTGTAAAAATAAGAAAATAATAGCAATAACTAAAATAATAGCTTCCACAAATGTCTTTGCAACTTCTTTTATAGATATTTCAACAAAATCTGTACTATCATAAGGTATTTTATACTCCAATCCTGCTGGAAAATTTTTACTTGCATCTTCTAATACTTTTTCTACTGCTCTTGCAGTATCAAGTGCATTTGCCCCACTTTGTAAAAATATACCAATTGGAATGGCTGGTTGATTATTTAATTTTGTTGTCATATTATAACTTTGAGCACCAAGTTTACTCATTCTTTCTTGTGTTTGTAAAGTATAAGTAAACATTTGTTTATTTACAATTGGTTCTGCTGCAAACTTACCTGCTGCATATTGTGCATTTTGCTCTTTTATTGCATCAATAACTTCTGCTGTTGTTAGCTTTTGTTTTGCTAATTTTTGAGGGTCAATCCAAACTCTAATAGCATAATCTTTTGCTCCAAAGATTGTTGCATCACCTACTCCACTAATTCTTTTTAAATCATCAACTATATTAATCAATGCATAGTTTGATAAATATTTAATATCATGGGCATTTGATGGTGAGTGAAGCATAACAACTTGCAACATACTAGGTGATCTTTCTCTTACATTTACACCTTGTCTTTGCACTTGTTCAGGCAGTTTTGAAAGTGCTGCTTGTACTCTATTGTTTACATCAATTTTTGCGTCATTTGGATTTGTTCCAACTTCAAAAAATACATTTATACTAACAGTTCCACTATCAGAGGCAACAGAGTTCATATAAATCATATCATTTGCACCATTTATTTGTTCCTCAATTGGTGCTGCAACTGTTTTTGCAATAGTTTCAGCACTTGCACCTGGATATGTTGCAGATACAATAATTTGAGGTGGAATAACTTTTGGATACTGCTCTATTGGTAAATTTATCATTGATACTGTTCCAGTAAGTACGATAATTATAGAAACAACAGCAGCAAATACTGGGTTTTTAATAAAAAATGAAGAGAACATACTATTTACCTAACTCTTGTACTTTTGTGTCAGGTCTTACTTTTGCTATATTACTAACAATTATTTTATCATCAATTTTTAAACCTGATTTAACTACTACACCACTTTGTAATAAACTTCCAAGTTTTACTGGTCTAAGTTTTGCTATATTGTCTTCTACTACATAAACAAAATCACCATTTGCAGTTTTTAAAATAGCCTCTTCTGGAATTATATGTACATTTTTTACAGTTATATTATTTAATTTTATTTTAGTAAACTCACCAACAATTAAACTATTTTCATCATTATTAAATTTTGCTCTTAAAAGTAAAGTATCAGTATCTAAATCTAATTGTGGAGATATATAATCTATTTCCCCTTTAATTGTCTTATCATTTACATCTAAAGTAACATTTACTTTACCATCTTTAATTTGACTTAAAAAAGCCACTACATCATCTTTTCTTAATGAAAACTCTACATGTACAGGGTTTATAGAAGTTATTGTAACTAATAATGAGTTTGAAGAGTTTGTTCCAACATAATCACCAATATCACTTTGTTTAATCCCTACTATTCCACTAATTGGAGCTTTTACAGTTGCATAATCATACTCAATTTTTGCTTTTTGCAAACTTGCTTTATTACTTTCTAACTGAGCTTTTGAATCTTCATAAATATATACATATTCATCATATTTTTGAACACTAATAGCTTTACTTTTTAAAAGTTTTTTTGCTCTTTGATAATCTTTGTATGATTTATTATAGTTTGCTTGTGCTTTTTTTACATTTGCACTTGCCATATTTAAATTTGTTTTATAAACATCCTCTTCTATTTTATATAAAAGCTTGCCTTTTTTAACAAATTCACCTTCTTTAAAAAACTTCTCTTCTAAAGTTCCTGAAACCCTTGCAATTACATTTACCTCTTCAAAAGGCTTTATAACTGCTGGATACTCTTTTGAAATAGTTGGTGTTTCATTTTTTACATCAAATATTTTCACTGGTAAAGCAGGTCTTTCTTGCTTTGAGTTTGCTTGTTGTTTTGCTTGTGTATCATCACTACAAGCATTAAAACCTAAAACTATTAAAACTATTAAGGGTAAAACTCTTTTTCTCATCTAATATATTCCTTTAAATTTTTTCCACTATGATAAATAAGATTTGCTTTTTTAACTTCTATATCATATAAAGCACTTTTTAATACACTTATTGCTTCATATTTTTCACTAAGAGATTCTAAAAAAGCAACATTATCAATAAGTCCACTTTGATATTTTGATTTTATTACTTCATATGCACTATTTGCTGCTTTTAATCCAGCTTGTGCAGAATCAATCTTTAATTTTGCAATTTCATATGCTTTTTTTGCCAATTGTAAATCAACATTTGCTCTATTTTTTTCGTACTCATATTTTGATTTTGCACTAATATATTTTTTATATTTTGATTCAAATCTATTTTTTGTCTCTCCAAATGAAAAAATATTCCATTTTAAATTAACTGAAAATATATTTTGTTCATCATAAGGTGCTTTAAAGTCACTATTATCATAATTCATATCTGCATTAGTGTAAGTATTACTTACACTAATTGTTGGTAAATAATCACTTTTTTGTGCACTTGCATCTTCAAATAAAGCTTTTACTTGAAACTTCAAAGAGTTTATATCTGCTCTATTACTTTGAATTTGCTCTTGTTTTAAAGGCTCAATAAATGAACCATCATCAATGCTTACTGTTTGCCCTGTAATATATTTTAAATTATGAATAATAGTTTGAAGTTCTAACTCTATTTCATGTAAGTTCACATTTGCACTTTGTACTCTTGATATAATTTTTTGTATTTCATCTTCTGTTGTAGTTCCAGCTTCTAAAAATCTACTTAATCTTTCATATTGAGCTTTTAACTGCTCTATCTCTTTATTTTTTGCATCTTTTTTTGCTAATAATGACAAATAATCATAATAATATTTAGTAACATCTAAAGATATTTGATTTTTTATAGAAGATAAATCCTCTTTTTTACCTTTTATACTCATCTCATAACTTGAGTATCTGTCATATTTTTTTCCACCATCATATAATGTATAATCAATTGAAGCATTAAGTGTCGTACTATTATCAGGTGTTGAAGCAAGTTCTTTATTTGCTTTTGAATAGTTTACACCAAGATTTAAACTTGGTAAATAACCACTTCTTACACTGTCATACTCTTTTTTCAATGATTCTAAATCACTTTTATATGAATCAACTAGTCTATTTTTAATAGACAAATCTATTAACTCGTCTAAGTTTTGTCCCATAAGTAAAATTGGGATAAAAAATAGAAAATAAATCTTTTTCAAAATAACTCCTTTTATCTTGCTAGAAGGATAACATTAATTAGCTTAAAGATATCTTTCTAGAAAGATTTATCTTTTTAACCTTATTTTAGATAGAATTTTAAAATGGAAAAACAACATTTAGACCAATTCTTTACTGAAACAGTTAACAACCCACGCTATGAACAGTTTGCAATAGCATTGCCAATTACTTTAATATATAGAAATCTATTTAATGAAACAGAACACTATATAAAAGAAAAATATGATTTAAGTCATTCAGAAATAGATGTATTAGCAGCATTGTATTTTAATGGAAAGACTTTATCTCCCACAGATTTATACTCAGCAACTGTTTTTTCATCTGGTGGAATGACAAAGGTTTTAAAAAAACTAGAATGCAGAAAATTAATTTCAAGAATACCATCAGCACAAGATAAAAGAAGTATGTTAGTCTCACTTGAACAAGAAGGAGAAGAATTAACACTTAAATGTCTAGATGAAATGATTGAAAAAAGAAAGTACTTTTTTGATATATTATCAGAAGAAGAGACAAAAACTTTCAAAAAAATTCTAAAAAAACTAACATATAAACTTTTTTAGATTTTAAATATCAAATTAAAACAAGCACCATTATACTCTTTTGAGTTTACATTAAAAGTGCAGTTTGAAACTTCAATCGATGCATTGTGATGCTCTGTAATTATTTGATGAGCCAAAGATAAGCCAATACCAGTACCAACACTTTGATGTTTTGTAGTAAAATATGGTTCAAAAACCTTATCAATATTATCTTTATCTATTCCTTTTCCACTATCTTTTATGGAAACAATAAAATTTTTATTTACTATTTTAGTGCTTATATGAACTACTTTTTTATCATCATCTATAATATTTTCAATAATTGCATCTTTTGAGTTATTTAGTATATTCATAATAGCTTGAATAAGTTGGTTTTGATAACCTGCTATTTCAATATCATCTTCATAATCTTTTATAATTTTTATATTATTATTTAAAAAAGAAGAGTGAATTATAACTAATGTTTTTTCTATAGTATTAACAATACTTAAAAGCTCTTTTTCATTTGTATCTTTTATAAAGTTTCTAAAATCATCTATGGTTTTTGAAAGATATTGTGTTTGTTCCATAATATGTGTCATATCAAATAACAAATCATCAAGTTCTACTTTTTGTCCAAACTCATTTTTAACTTTTATACTACTTGCAATTGTTGATATTATATTTAATGGTTGTCTCCACTGATGGGCAATGTTACCTATCATTTCACCCATTGAAGCTAATTTTGCTTGTGATTGAATAATACTTTGTTCTGTAATATCTTTGGCACTTAAAAGAATTGTTTTTTTATCTGGAAGTAGTACTAAAGAGAGACTAACTCTTACTGTTCGCCCATCTTTAACTAAGCAACTTTTTTCAAAATTTATTTTTGAGCCATCTTTTAAAACATCATCCATTGCTTTTTGAGTTCTTGCTTTATCTTCAATAGCTGTTAAGCCTATACAAGACTTTGTTAATAACTCTTTTTTTGTATATCCTGTCAGTTTTAAATAAGCTTCATTGAACTTTAAAAAATTGCTTTGCAAATCTAAAAGTGCCAATCCATCTTTTGTATATTTAAATATTGCTTCAAACTCATTTTTTTGATTTATTAGCTCTTTTTGTAAGTTTTTTTCTCGTGTAACATCATAAAACCAACCAATAACAGAATCTTCTTGATCAAACTTAATACTCATATATGAAGCAAGTGCCCAAACTGTTTTATCTTTTATTTTAAATTCAACTAATCTATTAAAGATTTTTTCTTTATTTTTTATCTTTTCAACTATTTGTTTATATTCATTTTTATCTTTATAATATTTTGAAGGGTCTGAATCAATTACATAATCTTCTTTTATCAAAGAGGCATATGTATGATTTGAAAATACAACATTAGTACCTTTATTTTTTGCAATTCTTACAGCAATAGGACTCATCTCTAATAAATACTTTAGTCTGCTTTCACTCTTTTTTAATATATTTCTTGAAGATTTAATTGAATACAACATTTTATTTACTGCACCATTAAGTAAATTTAACTCTTTTGAAAAAGTTAAAGGAAGTTCATTTACAGGAATCCCATCTTTATCAGTATTATTTAAATTTGATATTATTTTTGAAATAGGTTTCATCAAAAGATAATGAAAAAGAGCAAAAAGACATATTATTAAAAATAAAGATATAAGTATAGTATTATTTATAGTCTTATAAATAATAGCATGTAACTCTTCTTTCATCTTTTCATCAGATACACATAAAGTAATATGACCTAAATCTTTTTTTATCATAGATTTTATTTTAAACTCTTTTTTATAGTAGCAAGTTTTTAAAGAAGAAACATGAGATTTATTTTTTGCATTAAAATCAACAATATTACCATCAATTCTTATTTTTCCAATAATATAAGCCTCTTTACCTACAATCTTTCCCATACTATAATCTCTTACAACTATTGCAGAAATATCTTTATTTTTAATCTCATTGTACAAAAGATTTGTGTATTCATTTACAGCATATGATGAGATAAGGTTTGTCAAATTATTTTTTAGAGTATTAATTGTGTTTTCTGAACTCTCTTTCATGTTTTCTATGATGCTATTTTTAGTACTTACATACGAAAAAGTAGCGCTTATACTCATAAAAATAGTTACAATAATAAAAATACTAATAGCAAATGTAACATAAAGAGATTTGGCATTTTTCATCTATTTTTCTATTCCTAAAACATTTCTTTTTATAAGAGGTAACTTTTCTTTAATATTATCTTTTGAAATAGCAAGTATTGGCATTTGGATATTTTTTATTACCTCTTTTTTGTTAAAATAGTTATAAAATTGTTCAACAGCTTTTTGCCCCATCAAATAAGGTTGTTGCATGGCTGAGCCTACAAGTATATCATCTTGTATCAACTCTATAAACTCTGGCTCTGCATCAAAAGTCAATAATAAAACTTCACCTTTTTTATCTAATTCATTTATAGCATCAAGTGCTCCTTGATATCTATCTGAACCTTGTAACCATACAGCCCTTAAATTTGGATATTTTTTAATAAACTCCTTTGTATAAATATAAGTTTCTGCTTGAGTCCAAGTTATTTGTTGCTTTAAATCTACACTTTTTATTTTGGCTTCACTTAGTGCTTTTAAAAACCCTCTTGTTCTTTCTTGTCCATTTATTCTTTTTTGAGGAACAGCAACAATTGCAACTGAACCATCTTCATAGCCTAATTTTTGCATCTTCTTTACTAAAACTTTTCCTATATTATAAGCACCCGTTTTATTATCAGAAGAGATATAAGATAAATACTCTCCACTATCAGTTCCTATATCTAAAATAACAGCAGGAATATTTGCTTCTTTGACAAATTTTAAAATAGTAACACAAGCAGATGAATTTGTGGGAGATACAATCAAACCATCAGGTTTACTTCTAATTGCTTTTACAGTATTTTCTAGCTCAATTTTTGCACTATTTGATGAGCTATATACTTCTACATCATAATCATAATTAGATGACTTATTTTTGATACCTTTACTCATGATTTCCCAAAAAGGAATCCTAATATCAGAAACAATATAAATTAACTTTTTTTCTGAAGCATTTACATAAGAAGTCATAAAAATAGTAAAAATAATAAGAAATTTGAAGTAAAACACCCTAAACCTTTAATTTTATTACTTAATCATAACATATCATAGATAATAACTCAGAATATTTACTTATTCATTATCTTTTTCTTTTCTTTTTTCATTTATTTTATCTAGTAAACTACTTGTAAAAATACTTCCAGGAATAGCATAAAAAGCAATTCCTAAAGCACTAACAACAGTTGTTAGCATTCTTCCAATTGTAGTAATTGGATACATATCACCATAACCTACTGTTGTAAAAGTAGTAACAGACCACCATAAAGTTGTGGACATACTAGTAAAAACTTCAGGTTGAGCTTTTGTTTCTACAAAATAAACAAGAGGAGTTAAGGTAAATAAAAGAATAAAAATCGCAACAACAATATATAAAAACTCCTCTTTTTTCTCTTTTAAAATTTCTGTTATAATCTTATCAAACTCATTGAACTTTGCCAATCTAAATAGCTTAAAAATTCTTATTATTCTAAGACCTCTTAAAAAACCTAAATCAATATTAAAGAAAGTAAGATAAAAAGGTAAAAGTACAATCAAATCAACAATCATCAAAGGAGTTAGCATATACTTTAGTTTATTTTTATTTATAGAATAGACTCTTAATACATACTCTAAAGTAAATATAAATATATTTACCATATTTATTGTTTTAAATAAATCAAAATATTCACTTAAGCTTTTTTCTGTTTCAAGAAACATAACAATAATACTTACAATAATATTTATATATATAGCAACTTGTAGAAAATATCCATATTTATGTTTTGAGGGATCTTCAAATATTAAGTACAACTGACTTTTTAAATTCATTATGATTAAACCTTATTAATTATTATTTTAAAATACGCGTAGTTTATCAAAAAAAGCATAAAGGTTTTAATCACCCAAAAACATATAATTTTTTATATAAAATAGTTTAAAATAAAATTTTCTATTAATTTTAATAGCATATTTATTTAATAAAGCATAATTTATATAACTTTTTATACAATAACTTGACATAACATATAAAAAATTATATAATTTTAAAAAACACAAAAGGTGCACTTATGAAAATAATTAGAAAAATACAAAATCTAAAAGCAAATGGACACTATGCTTTAGCACTAATAGAAGACAATAGAGTCTATATTTCAGGGCAATTCTCTATTGACCCAAAAACTGGTGAAAAAAAGTTTGGAACAATGCAAGAAGAGTTAAAACAAGTTCTAAACAATATAGAATTAATTCTACAAGAAGCAGGTTCAGCTAAAGAAAAAGTCTTAAAAGTTAATGTTTATATTAATGATTTGGATGAATGGACAATAGTTGATAAAATATATAGTGATTTTTTTGCAGAACATACACCAGCAAGAACAATTACCGCTTTAGCAAAACTTCACTTTGGTTTTAAAGTTGAAATTGATGTTATAGCAGCTTGTTAAAGGAGATTATTATGAAGTATATTTGTAGCAAATGTAAAAAAACTGAAGATGTAAGAACACACAAAGCAAAGTGTGATTGTGGGGGATTATGGAAATTACACTTTCATGTACCAAAATTTAATTTAGATTTAGTAGATAAAAACACATGGGGACTCTTTCGATATAGAAAGTTTATGCCTATAATAGATGATAGTTACAAAGATATCACTTTAGGAGAGGGAATGACTCCTATTATTGAGTTTGATAAAGATATTTTATTAAAAATGGACTATTTCATGCCAACACTATCTTTTAAAGATAGAGGTGCTGCTATGTTAATATCTCATTGCAAATCAATAGGAGTAGAAAGTGTTGTACAAGATAGCAGTGGAAATGCAGGAAATAGTATCGCTGCATATTGTGCAAAAGCAAATATAAAGTGTGAAATATTTGTTCCAAAAGGAACATCTCCTAAAAAAATAGATATGATAAAATCTCATAATGCAAAAGTTACAATAACAGATGGTTCAAGAGATGATTGTGCTGATATTTGCAGACAAAAAGTAGAAGAAGAAAAAGTTTTTTACGCAAATCATGTTTATAATCCATTTTTTTATCAAGGAACAAAAACTTATATCTATGAAGTGTATGAACAACTAAACAGAATCCCTAA
Organism: Malaciobacter sp.; assembly: GCF_055140965.1. The sequence continues at coordinate 2,141 of NZ_JBSRRO010000053.1, read as the reverse complement.
AAACATATTTGTACCACTTGGAAATGGAACTTTATTTATAGGTGTAATTAAAGCTTTAGAAGAGTTACTTGAAAGTAAACTAATCAAATCTATGCCAAATATCTATGCAATACAAAGCCAATACTGCCCTCCTTTTGTAGAAGCTGTAAAAAACAAAGAAACAAAACCTGCAAAAGTAACTCTTAAACCCACATTAGCAGAAGGTATTGCAATTGGTGTACCAATGCGTGGAGAAGAGATTTTAGAGTATATTTATAAATACAATATCAAAACAATTATTGCACCAGAAGATAAAATAGTTGAAAGTAGAAAAATCCTTGCTAAAAAAGGCGTATATTGTGAACATACAACAGCTGCTTCATATGCAGCATATTTAGAGTATTGTAAAACAAATGAGAAACTAAGTGATTGTTTAATATCTATGTGTGGGGCTGGATTGAAATCTGACCACTAAATAATTTAGCATTTTTTTGATATATTACACTTTGACAAGGAGACTTTTAATGCACTTAGTTCTTAAAGCTTATATACCCATTGCAAATATGATTGTAAAAACATTTGGAAAAAATTGCGAAGTGGTATTGCATGATTTAACACAACCTAAAAACTCTGTGGTTTACGCTGCAAATGGTGATGTTACTGGTAGAAAAGTTGGTCAAAGTTTTGATCATCTAATAAAAATGGTATTACTTAATAAAGATTTTAAAGATGACTATGTAGTTAACTACTTTTTTGAAACAGAAGATGGAAAAAAAATCAAATCTTCATCAGCTTTGATTCGTGATGAAAAAGATGAAGTAATAGGTATGCTATGCTTAAACTATGATTTGACTCTTTCTCATCTTTTGCAAGAAGAGTTGCAAGACTTTTTAGGAACACCATCAGGACAAGAAACAAAAGAATCAGAGAAATATGTACTTGACCAAGATATAGTAAGTATCCTTGACAATCTTATAAAAAAGATTTTTGAAAATACTAACATAGAAAAACTAACAAGAAAAGATAGTCTAGAAATCATCAAATTTATGGATGAAAAAGGCATCTTTTTAGTAAAAGGCTCTATTGATAAAGTCGCAAAATATATGGGCGTTTCAAAAGTAACAATATACAGTTACTTAGATAGCATTAGAGGAAAAAGGTAGAGTATTTTTACTTACCTTTTTACTTCAACTTTTGCCAATCTTTCATAATATCTTATCAAAGCACCATGATCTAAGTGATCTTCACCCTCAGCTTTCATAGCTTGCATAACCTCCATAACACTAGCTGTAAGTTGAACAGGAGCTCCAATCTCATGGGCAGTGTCAAGTGCATTTTGTAAATCTTTTATATGTAGATTGATTTTAAATCCTGGATCAAATTTTCTATCCATTGCTAAAGGAGCTTTTGCATCTAAAACAGTACTTCCAGCTAAGCCTCCTCTAATTGCTTCATAAACTAACTCTGGCTCAACTCCAGCTTTTGTAGCTAAAACTAAAGCCTCACACATACCAGCGATATTTAGTGCAACGATAACTTGGTTTGCTAGTTTTGTAGTATTTCCCGCTCCAACCTTTCCAGTGTATACAACAGAACCAGCCATAGAAAGCAAAATATCATAACACTTGTCAAATACCTCTTTTTTACCACCAACCATAACAGAAAGTGTTCCATCAATAGCTTTAGGCTCACCACCACTTACAGGGGCATCTAGAAACTCTACATCTTTTTTTGCTAACTCTTGAGCTATGCTTTGTGAAACCAAAGGAGCGATAGAACTCATATCGATAACAATGCTTCTAGCTTTTATGCCATCTATCACACCATCTTTACCTAAAACCACCTCTTTAACTTGTGGAGAGTTTGGAAGCATAGTAATAATCACATCACAAGATTGAGCGACTTCTTTAGCACTACTTGCACCAAGCGCACCAGCAGATACCAACTCATCAACAGAAGCTTTACTTCTATTTGTAACAACTAGCTCATACCCTGCTTTTAATAGATTTTTCGCCATAGGTTTTCCCATGATACCTAATCCTATAAATCCAATTTTCATATTTATTTCCTCGTATAATAAATTTATCAAGTTACTAGATCAAATAAGAGTAGTAATCTGATAGTTATTTAGACTTTGGTAAAGTTAAATATTGTTTTACCAA
>NZ_JBSRRO010000052.1:0-16867 GCF_055140965.1 Malaciobacter sp. | reverse complement strand
TTTGTAAATAAACCTTCAAATGAGAAAAAAGATGAATATGAGCTATATGGAAAGAGAGTTATTTATTCTACAAAGGGCAAAGAGTTTACTAGAGGGTGAGAGAATGGAGTGTTAGAAACTTTGTGTCAAGTAACTAATTATAACTAAAATCAGACATCTGAAAATCCTTTAATCTGACCTTGAGAAATACTACCTAATTAAGAGTGCTATAAATAAAAAAAGGTCTTTTTTAATCACTCCCAAGAGGGAGTGCATAATAAGTTATTAAAACTTATAATTAAGTCTTAAAGTTGCTGATCTTGATGCTCCTGGCATTGTACTTGATCTCCAATAATCTTTATCAAATAGATTTAAAATACCAAGTGTAATATTTACATCTTTATATTTCCAACCTAATAATGAATCTACTCTATTGAAACTATCTAAAGTACTTTCATTTCCACTTTTATCATAGAAGTATCTTTTTCCTACATGTGTAACTCCAAGTTCTGTATAGAAGTTTTTTGATGAAGGTGCATATCTTACAAAAATATTTCCATTGATATTTGCAGTGTTACTTAAGTAATTACCTTCATTATCAGGATTTGATTTATCTTTTATAACTTTTGCTTGCATTGTTCCTATAGAAGCTCTTAGATAAAAGTCTTCATAAACTTGACCAATTATACTTAGTTCTGCTCCTCTTGATCTCTCTTTTCCTCTTTGATACCATTTTGTTAAATCAGGTTCCCAATCAGGTCTATATCTAATATTAAAATGTTCAATTTGATATAAAGAAAAAGTACTACTTAGTTTATTATCAAACCAATCACTTTTAATTCCTACTTCATACTGTTCATTGTATTCAGGCTCATCGTTAAAAGTGCTAGAATCATCACTAGCACTTACACCTAAATAACTATTTCCTCCATAAGGTGAGAAACTTTTATTATATGAAGTATAAATAGTATGATCTTCATTTATATCATAAACAATTCCTACTCTTGGACTAAATGAATCACCATCATGTGAGCTATGATTATTTGAAATATCTGTAGAATTAAATGAGTATTTATCAAACCTTCCACCTAAAACTAGTTTTAAAGAAGGAGTTAAAGAGATAATATCTTCTAAAAAAATACCTTTTGAGATGCCTTCATGTTCATTTTTTATTGTTGCATTCTTTTTCTCAATTTTTGTCCATGATGAAGAATCAAAAGGATTAAAAGGGATCTCTTTTTCACTATATAACTTTGGATTTCTATTCTCTTTACTATAATCAACTCCAAAAGTTAGGTTATGTAAGATATTTCCTGTTCTTATTTCACCATTAAGTGTTAATGTATTTGAAATTGTTTTATTTTCTGTCTCTTGCCATGCGTAGTTTTGGCTTAATAGTTTTGTTGAAGTACTATAAGTACCTAAAAAATAGTGGTCAAAATTTTGTTCTGCTTTTCTATATGCAGCTGCCCAGTTTAAACTCCATTTGTCATTTATTTGATAATCTAAACTAGATCTTAATATTTGTAATCTATCTTTTACATAATCTCCATTGTGAGCAAAAGCTTTGTCATAAGATATACCCATTAGGTCATATTGTGTCTTATTTGGACCTCTATCAGGTGTTCTTTTTGCATAATCATAAGTATATTGAGCTGTCCATTTTAAATTATCATTGTTTGTAATAGTAATACTTGGAGAGAACATTTTACTTTCATTTTCTATATTTTTTTGAATGCTATCTCTAAAAGTTTCACCTTTTGTCACATCACTTACAAATCTAATTGCAACATTTTCATTTACTACTTGATTTATATCTAAATTTGCTCCTTTATTTTTCCAAGAGCCCATTGAAAGACCAACATTACTAGAATTATCAAAGTTTGCATATTTACTTACCATATTAATAACTCCTCCACCATTACTTCTTCCATAAAGCAATGAAGCAGGTCCTTTTAGTATCTCAACCCTTTCAATATTAGCAGTGCTTCTTCTTACTTGTCCACTTTCTCTAATACCATCTCTATAAATATCATTTGTATCAGCTCTAAAACCTCTAATAAAAATATTATCACTTCTCATGTCATATGTAGTATCAATACCAGCATTTCCTTCTAGTATTGAACTTAAATCATTTGTTCCATAGTTTTTGTTTTTTTGAATATTTAAAGTATCAATAGTCATAGGAGTTTGTTTTATGCTCATATTATTTCTTGTAATAGAAGCATTTTCATAATTTACATATCCTTTTGTTATATCGTCTTCTTTCATAGCTTCAATATAAACAGTTGGAAGGACTGCGTTAAACTCTTTTTTCTCTTTGTTACTTTTTTTGTTTTCAAGGGATTTTGCATTAAGTAAGCTTTGTGCAGTTGTTAAGCTTAGCATTACTACAAAAGATGAAGTAACTAATTTTTTCATAAATTTCCTTTGTGTATGTGTATAATATTAATAATAATTATCAATAATATTTTTGGGCGCGGATTATTACATAGGAAAGCTTAAGAAATTCTAATACACTTTAAAATTATTTAAATATTGAGAAGAGTTAAAGAAATATGAAAACTAAAGGATTTTATCCCTTTAGTTTTTCGTTGAGCAACAATTTGTGTCTGTGCAACAATTATCTTTTTGTGTAGCACTAAAGTTTGTTATTTTTTGTTTTTTTTCCATATCACAACTATTATCTTGACAAGTTGATTGTTTTGGTTTATCTTTTATTGTTTTTAAAATTCTCATAGAGTTAAATATAGCAAGTAAAGCTACTCCAACATCAGCAAAAATTGCTTCTTTCATACTAATCATAGCACCAGCACCTAAAGCAAGAAATGCAACTTTTATAGCCATTATAAAAATAATATTTTGATATACAATAACTTTTGTTTTTTTAGCAATTTTAATAGCATCACTTATTGATTTAATATTATCATTTAAAATAACAACATCAGCAGATTTAACTGCTAAATCACTTCCAACACCACCCATTGCAAATCCTACATCTGAATTTGCTAATGTTGGTGCGTCGTTTATTCCATCTCCCACAAAAGCTGTAACTTTATTTGTTTGTTTTTTTATGGCTTGGAAGTTTGTTAATTTTTCTTGAGGTAAAAGTTCATATTTTACTTCATCAATTCCTAATTGATTTGCAACATTTAAAGCAACCTCTTTTTTATCACCTGTTAACATATATGTTTTATGAATATTTAAACTTTTTAGCTCACGAATTACCTCTTTTGCTTCAACTTTTATAATATCACTTACTACAATATACCCAGCAAATTTAGAATCTATTGCAATAAATACAACATTTAAATCTTCTTTTATTTCATCATAAGTAACTTTAAAATTATCTAGAAGTTTTTTATTTCCTACTAAAATTTCTTTATTGTCAATTGTTGCTTTTACTCCAAGACCACTTAACTCTTCATGTTCAGTTATTAGTTTAGAATCTACTGTTTTATCAAAAGCTTCTACTATTGATTTTGCTATTGGATGGGTTGAAAAACTCTCTGCATAAGCAGCAAATTTTAAAAGTTCTTCTTTTGAAATATTTTTACTATTTATATTTGTAACTTCAAATACTCCATGTGTTAGTGTACCTGTTTTATCAAAAATGATATTTTGAATCTCTGTTAATTTTTCTATATAATTAGCACCTTTTACAAGTACTCCTCTTTTTGATACTGCACCAATTGCACTAAAAAACGATAATGGAATAGATACAACTAAAGCACAAGGACAAGAAATAACTAAGAAAATCAATGCTCTTTCTACCCAATCTGCAAACTGTGCATCTTCAATTAATAGTGGAGGAAGTATTGCTAAAAGTGCAGCTAATACTACAACAATTGGAGTATAAATAGTTGCAAATTTTGTTATAAATTTTTCTGCTTTTGCTTTTTTTGATGAAGCATTTTCTATAAGTTCTATGATTTTAGCAACAGTTGAGTCTTTGTATAGTGAAGTTACTTTTATATAGCAAGCTTTTGAAGTATTTATAAATCCACTTAAAACTTCTTGTTCTTCTTTGATATTTTTAGGTTTAAACTCTCCTGTTATTGCACTTGTATCAAAAGAGTTATTCTTTGATAATAATACTCCATCAACTGGAACTTTTTCTCCTACTTTAACTAAAATAGTATCACCAATTTTAACCTCTTCAGGTGCTTTTTGAACAATCTCTTCACCATCTTTTACATTTGCAAATTCAGGTTTTATATCAAGTAATGAATTAATACTATCCCTTGAGTTATTAACAGCAACTGCTTGGAACATTTCACCCACTTGATAAAATATCATAACAGCAATCCCCTCAACATACTCACCCAAGGCAAAAGCACCAATTGTTGCTATTCCCATCAAAAAGTGTTCATCAAAAAGTTTTCCATTTGTTAAGTTTTTAACAGCTTTGTATAAAACATCCCAACCAACTAAAAAGTATGCTAATAAGTATACTGCAAGTTGAAGCGTTTCATTTTGTATATAATTGTATGAAATATATGTTAAAACAAGTGAAACAATAGTTATACCTAAAAGTTTTTTATCAACTAATTGCCAAAAGCTTCTTTGTTGTTGTTTAATATTATCTTTTTCAATGATTACTTCTCTTTCAATTTTTTGAATCTCTTTTTCTATTTTATCAAGTAAATTTTCTTCTACTGTTTGTTCAAAACTTAATGTAGAAGTTGAAAAGTTTAATTTAACATTATTTAGTTCATCTAATTCATTTAATCGTTTTTCAATTTTTCCTGCGCAGTTTGCACAATCAAGATTTTGTAATTTAACTTTTTGCATAATTATCCTTTTATTATATGCTCTAATCCCATATCGTATATTTTTTTAATATGTTCATCATCTAGTGAATAAAACATTTGCTTTCCAACTCTTCTTGGTTTTACAATTTTTGAATTTTTCAATACTCTTAATTGGTGTGAAACAGCAGATTGGCTTACATTTATAAGTTCACTTATTGCTCCAACACATAACTCTTCTTCTTTTAAAACAGCAATAATTTTTATTCTAGTAGTATCAGCAAAGGCTTTAAATAGCTCTGCCACATCATATAAAGTTTCATCACATATTAAAACTTTTTTTACTTTTTCTACTTCTTTTGAGTGATCACAACATTCTGTTGACATTTTATTCCTTTATTATATGTACATATGAATATGTAATCATATGATAAGGATTCTTAAAAATAGATTAGATTTTTAAAATATAATTAAGTAAAATCAAATATAATTATTTAATTTATAAGTATATGAAATAATTAAATTATATTAGTAAAGTGGTCTATTTTATGAAAAATAATAAAAATAATAAATTATCAATTCTTTTTGTTTGCAATGATGATGAGTGTATTTCTCAATTATTAGAGCTTTTAAAACAAGAGTACGATATAGATGATATTGTTGTTTGTAAATCAAAAGAAGAGGCTTATGCTTTATATTTGCAAGGTAACTTTGATATTGTCTTAACTAACTTTTTACTCTCTGATAAAGATGGAAAAAAGATGGTAAAAAAAATAAGAAAAATAAATGAAGACCAAATTTTTATATTAATCTCAAAATTTAATAAGAAAAAAGATTTAATAAAAGCTATAAAACTTCGAATTAGATACTATATTCAATATCCAATAAAGAAAAAAGAGTTAAAAGAGGTTTTTGACTCTTGTATTAAAAGACTCTCTCATAGATATGAAATAAAATATGTTAATTCTGTTTTAGAACATTATAAATTAGCTGTTGATAACTCTACTATTCTTTCAAAAGCTGATAAAAAAGGAAGAATTACATATGCAAACGAAGAGTTTTGCAGAATCTCAAAATATAACTTAAATGAACTACTTGGAAAACAGCATAATATCTTAAGGCATGAAGATATGCCAAAAGAGACTTTTAGACAAATGTGGGAAACAATTAAGCAAGAAAAAAAGACATGGAAAGGTATTGTAAAAAATAGGGCAAAAGATGGAAGCTTTTATATAGTAGATGCGACTATTATTCCTGTTTTAAATCAAGACAATGAAGTTGTGGAGTATTTAGGAATTAGACATGATATTACAGAAATAGAAAGTTATAAAAACTTATTAAAAGATAAGCTAGATACTACTTCAAAAGGTTTAAGTGAAAAGGTACATTTAATAAAAGAGTTTGAAAAAGCAATTGATGTTAGTACTTCTTTTACAAGAACTGATACAAAAGGCGTGATAACTTATGTAAATGACAAGTTTTGTGAAGTATCAGGTTTTAGTGAAGATGAGTTATTGGGAAATACTTTTAAGTGTGTAAGAGATGATGAAGTTTCTACAAGAGTTTATAAAAATATGTGGGAACAATTAAAATCAAAAAATATTTGGAGAGGCATACTTAAAAATAGAACAAAAAATAAAAAAGCTTACTATATGGATACTACTATTATCCCAATAGTAAATATAAATGATGAGATAATTGAGTATATAAGTATAAAACACAATGTTAGTGAGATTATATATTTAAATAAAGAGATTATTGATACACAAAAAGAGGTTCTTTACACTATGGGAACTATTTGTGAGGGCAGATCAAATGAAACTGGAAATCATGTAAAAAGAGTTGCAGAATACTCATTTTTGATGGCCAAAAAATGTGGCTTACCAAGAAAAGAGTGTGAACTTTTAAAGCTTGCTTCTCCTGTGCATGATATTGGAAAAATAGCTATTGAAGATGGAATTTTAAAAAAGCCTGCAAAACTAACTGATGAAGAGTACACAAAAATGAAAGAGCATGCTAGACTAGGTTATGAAATGCTAAAAAATTCAAATAGAGAAATACTTAAAGCAGCTGCAACAATTGCTTATGAACACCATGAAAGATGGGATGGTAAAGGTTATCCAAGAGGTTTAAAAAAAGATGAAACACATATTTATGGAAGAATAACAGCAATTTGTGATGTTTTTGATGCATTAGCTAGTAAAAGATGCTATAAAGAGGCTTGGCCATTAGAAAAGATACTTAAACTTTTTAAAGAAGAAAGAGCAAAACAGTTTGATCCAAATTTAGTAGATATTTTTCTTAGTAATTTAGATGAATTTTTAATTATTCAAAAAAATTATGAAGATGAGTTTTAATATACTACTTTTATAGGCAAATAAAAAGTTAAATCAAAATTTTCATTTTCATTTAGAAAATGATTTTTATGATAATGTACAAATGATGGCAAAGTTGTAGCCTCATATCCAGATTTTGGAAGCCAAAAGTGATAAACATATCTCAAAAAGACTAATACATCTCCATATACTCCTTTTAAATGAAAAGATGCACATAAGGTTTGGGGTATTTGCATAGTTGAAATTTCAAAGCTTAACTCCTTTGGAACCTCAATTGCTGCAACATAACTGCACTCATTTAAAGGTGTTATTGTAGGATTATCATGTAAAAGTGCAAGTTGTGTATAGTTTGTAAGTTTATATTCATATGCTAATGCTTTTAACTTTTGCCATATTTTACTAATTGATTTATCATAACCTTTATGTCTTATGTATACACAATATCTTTTTGGAACTAATTCAATTTGCATATTAATATCTTTAAAAGTTTTATTCTCTTTAATTAAAAATTTTGAGTATTCAATATGCCCTGATTTTCTCCATGAAGTAGGGGTATATGAAAATTTATGTTTAAAGGCTTTTATAAATGAAGAGTGTGAAGAGTATCCACATGTATTTGCAATTTCACTAATAGTTGAATGGGTATTTGTAATAAGTAAATTTGCCGCTTTTTGTAATCTTGTTGATGTTATAAAATCAAATAGATTTTGATTTGTTTCTTCTTTGAAGATTCTATGAAAATGGTATTTTGAAACACTATTTAGTTTTGCTAAATCATCTAATGTTATATTTGAATCAATATTTTTATAAATATAAAATAGTGTTTTATTTACTATATTTGCTCTTTGTATTTTTGTATCTTTTTTCATAAAGTTATTATATCAAAAAAAGCAATATAGAGCAAAAAAATTGCAATTTAAGATAAAGAAATAGAATCAAAAATTATATATAATTTCATCGTAATAAAAATTGAGGGAAAAAAATGAAAAGGTCTTATATTAGAAAAATTTTAGATGCAATAGATAAAGATACAATCTCATTTGCAGGGGGATTACCAAATGAGGATTTGTTCCCTTTAAAACAAATTAGTAAAGCCTCTAAAAAAGTTCTTAAAGACAAGAGTTCTTTGCAGTATAGTAAGTCTCAAGGAATAGATAGCCTAAGAGAAAAGATAGCCAACTTTTATACTAAGGTTTATAATCTAAAGACGACAAAAGATGAGATTTTAATAACAACTGGAAGCCAACAAGCTTTTGATATTATATTAAAAAGTTTAAGTGTAAATAATTTAATAGTGGAGAGTCCTTCATATATTGGAGCATTATCTGCATTTAGAATATTGAATAAAAATATAAAAGATTTTAAAACATTTGAACAATTAAATAATATATTAAAAAAAGATGAGGTTTTATATAGTATAAGTGATTATCAAAATCCATCAACTTATACATATACTAAAAAGCAAAGAAAAAAAGTAGCAAATATATTAAAAGAAAAAGATGCCTATTTGATAGAAGATGCAGCATACAGCTTGCTTAACTTTGAGGGTAAAATAAAAAAGCCAATCTGTTCATTTTACAAAGATAAGTCTTATCACTTAGGTACTTTTTCAAAAATTGTTGCACCAGGACTTAGAGTTGGGTGGATTAGAGCAAATAAAGAATTAATTGAAAAGATAATTGTGGTAAAAGAATCTTTAGATTTGCATACATCAACTTTTAATCAAATGATTTTAGATAAATATTTAGAAGATAATAATATTTTTGAGCATATTGAAAAAAATGCAAAGAATTATAAAAAAAGAATGAATTATATGGCTGATTGCATGGAAAAATATCTTCCAAACTTTGAGTTTAAAAGACCTAAAGGTGGAATGTTTATTTATGGAAAATTCAATAATATAAATGATAGTATGGACTTAGCAACAAAAGCTTTGGAAAAAAAAGTTGCATTTGTTCCAGCACAAGTTTTTTATTTTGATGAACAAAAAAGTAATGAAGCAAGATTTAATTTTACAAATTGTAACTTCAAAGAGACTAAAAAGGGAATAAAAATCTTAGCTGAGCTTACAAAATAAGCTTAGCCTCTTTTTAGTATTAAATCTGCTAAATTTTTTGAAACTTTGTTTGCTACAACTTCACATTTAACTTTAAATAAAAAGAATATTCTATTATCATTGTAACTTTCTAAACACTCAAAATTACCCATTCCTTTTGCTAAAATTAATGGTGCATTTTCAAATATTTGTAAAAACTCTTTTGATGCTTGTGATTTTTCCATCCCTGGAGTGTCAACACCTGTGCTTATTACTTTACAATGCTTATGAATGCCTATTTGAATAGCTTCTTTTGTAGTAATATCATTTATAATAGGTTTACCTCTTGTTGCATATGTAATTTGTAAATTTGGATATAGTAAGTTTAATACTTTTATTAACTCTTTATCAAATACATTTTCACCTGCATTATCTGATAAAATAAGAAGTTCATTGTGCTTTTCTAACTCTTCTTTAAATATTTTGTAGTGATTAATTGAAAAAGGTGAATGAAAAACTGTTTTTATCTCATCTTCTAAGCTAAACTCTTTTGTTACAGCAAAATCAATTACATTTCCTGCAACTGCTGCTTTTATTGCTGTAAAAAGTTTATCTTCACTATTTTGTATTTGCTTTTTTATAATTGGAAGATAAGATATTGCATTTTTTATTGAATTTTGTTTTAACAAATACAAAGGATCTTTTAAATTACTTTTTATTGAAAGTAGTTCATATACTTCTTTTGCAACAAAAGGTGGAGTTCTTGAAAAATCAAATTTTTTCGCTTTTTTATTTACTTCATCCATAAGTTCTTTGCTTGATTTATCATCAAAATCTAACAATTTTGTAGCTTTTTGTATTTGATTTATAATGCATTCAACACATGTATTTGTTATATTCATAATTTTTTTTACCTCTGTAAAGTTGTATGTTAGGGTGTTTTACTATTTTTTTAGTTATTAATAGCTTAATTTTTACTTTAGTTTATATATTATTTACGAAAACTTTAGTATAATTTCGCCTTTATTTTAAAACTTAAGGATTTGGTTATGAACCTCTTCAAACTAAAAGAGCATAACACAAATGTCAAAACAGAGTTTACTGCTGGATTTACTACTTTTTTGACAATGATGTATATAGTTCCTGTAAATGGTTTTATTCTTGCTGATGCAGGTTTACCTATGGATGCAGTTGTTACTGCTACTGCTCTTATTACTATTTTAGCTACAATTTTTTCTGGTCTTTGGGCTAACACTCCAATTGCAATGAGTGTTGGTATGGGATTAAATGCGTATTTTTCTTATGGACTTGTTTTAGGGATGAATATTCCTTGGCAAACTGCACTAGGTATCGTATTTTTATCAGGTGTACTTTTTGTACTTTTGTCTTTTACAAACTTTAGAGTTTGGATTATGACCTCAATTCCTATGAATTTAAGACGAGCAATATCTGCTGGTATTGGTACTTTTATTGCTTTTATAGGTCTAAAACAAATGGGAATGATTGTACCTGATAAGGTTACTTATGTAAAACTTGGTGATTTTTCTGAACCAAATGTTTTAATTGGTGCTCTTGGTTTGGTTCTTGCTTTCATTTTTTATGCATATAAATTAAAGGGTGCTTTTATCTTTTCTATTGGTATTACTTCAATTGTTGCATGGTTTTTAGAAGTTAATCCAATGCCTACAAGCTTTTTATCTGCTCCTGCATCTATTTCTCCGATATTTATGCAACTTGATGTTGTAAGTGCTTTATCTTTATCTTTATTACCTGTTATTATTACTTTTTTAATTACTGATATGTTTGATACACTTGGAACACTAACAGGAATTGGAGCTAGAGCAAATATGTTTCAAAGTGGAAATAAAGATGATAAGTCTTTACAAAAAACTTTAGAAGCAGATGCAATATCAACAGCTGCTGGAAGTATGATAGGTGTTTCTACTACAACTGCTTTTGTTGAAAGTTCAACTGGAGTAGAAGAGGGTGGAAGAACAGGTCTTACAGCAATATTTACTGCAATGTTTTTTGTAACAACACTATTTATGTTACCACTTTTTAAATCAATTCCATCAAATGCAATTTATCCTGTATTAGTTGTTGTTGGAGTGCTAATGTTTACAGAACTTGGTAAGATAAATTTCGAACAAGTTGATTTAGCTACAAGTGCAGGAGCATTTTTTATTGTTACTTTAATGCCTTTAACTTTTTCTATTACAAATGGTATCGCAGCAGGTTTTTTAGCATATACGATTATTAAACTTACAAAAAGAGAGTTTAGTGATTTAAATATTGGAATCTTAACAATTACATTAATAAGTCTATTAGTATTTATATTACAAGGTTAAATTTTGGAAAAATTTTATTACAGTTACGAAGAATTTAAAAAGGATACTCAAAAGCTAGTAAATAGTTGTAGGGAGTATGAGCCTGATATTTTATTAGCAGTTGCAAGAGGTGGTTTGACATTATCTCATCTTATGGCACAAGCTATGAATATGAGAAATTTATATGCATTAAATTCAATTCATTATGAGGGTGAATTGAAATTAGATACATTTAATATTTTTAATATTCCAGATGTATCACATGCAAGAAGAGTTTTAGTTGTTGATGATATTGTTGATTCAGGGGAAACAATGGAAGAGATTCTAAGAGTTTTAAAAGAGAAGTTTCCTAATGTAGAATTCAAATTAGCAACAATTTTTTATAAAAAATCTGCTGTATTACAACCTGATTATACAGTAAGAGAAGCAAAAGAGTGGATTGACTTTTTTTGGGAAGTTGATGTAGTATAACTCCATATTTTAGGGTATTGTACCCTAAAATATAAACTATTTTTTAGTCTATAATTTATAACTTTTATATATAAATAATTATCTTTTACTTTAGTTTTAATTTTTTCTTAGTATAATACTTTTAAATTAAAACAGGGAATAAGAATGACATTTATAGAATTCAAAAAACTATTACTTGATGCAGAACTTACAATTCCAAAGTTTACAGCACTTATTAAAGTAAGTGAAAAAAATATTCAAGCTTACAAAAAGAAAAAAGAAGTACCAAATGCAATTGCAACTGTTGCTGCATGTTTTGCAAAGATGAATCAAGAAGGAATTGATTTTAGAAATTTAATCAATGATCTAGATTTAAAGAAAAAAGAGAAAAAAGGCGCAGGTTTTTCTAAGAAAAAAGAAGAAAAATAAAAAAGTTAATTAAGACTTTTTATTAAACAGTTATTAACAATTTTTTGCTAAACTTCCCAAAAAAAATAGGGACTAATATATGAAAATTGATGATAATGTAAAGCTATTTTTAGCTATTGCTTCTTTTATGATGGCCTTGGCTGTTGCAATAGGTGCTTTTGGGGCACATGGATTAAAAGCAATGGTTGAACCTTCTATGCTTGATACTTATAATACAGGAGTTGAGTATCATTTTTATAATACTCTTGGATTATTTGCTATTTCTTTTATAATATATCTTAAACCAGATTGTAAAAAACTTATTGTTTCTGCATGGCTAGTGTTAATTGGAACTTTAATTTTTAGTTTTTCATTATATTTTCTAGTTGTGTTAAATATGCCATTTTTAGGTGCTATTACACCAATTGGTGGAACATTGTTAATTATAGCTTGGTTGATGGTATCTTATAGTATTTATAAAAATTAGGAGATTTTATTTGATCGAAAAGATTGAACAAATAAGAGATGCAAGATGGTTTTCAAACCTAACAACTCTTATTATTATAGCTTATGCTTCTGTTTTAGGATTTAAAACAATTGGTGATGTAGAAACAAATTACTCTTTGTTTTTACAATTTGCTGATGCTTTTGTAACTATTTATTTTATTTTTGAAATAGCTATTAAAATGGTTGCAGAAAAGAAATTTGTTAATTTTTTTAAAAGTGGATGGAACCTTTTTGATTTCACAATAGTAGTTATTACTTTATTACCTTTAGAATCAAGTGGATACGCAGCAGTTGCAAGACTTTTAAGAATTTTTAGAGTTCTTCGATTATTTACTGCGCGTCCAGAATTAAAAGCAATAATAGATATGTTAATAAAAGCAATACCTGCAATAATTGATATTGTTATATTAATGTTTATTATTTTTTATATTTATGCAATTGTTGGAAACTTTTTCTTTGAAAAACTTCCATCAGGTTTATGGTCAGACTTTTTAGTTTCTATGTTGACTCTATTTAGAGTACTTACATTTGAAGATTGGACAGATGTAATGTATGAAGCGATGGAAGTTTATCCTTGGGCTTGGGCATATTTTGTATCTTTTGTAATTATTGCGGCATTTGTATTTTTTAATTTATTTGTGGCTGTTATTATTGGAGAGATGCAAAAATTAAATGAAGCTGATATGAAACAAGAAATACATGAAGATAGTAAAAAGTTAGATATTTTACTAAGTGAAGTAAAACACTTAAGAGAAGAATTAAACCAAATAAAAAAAAGTAAGGATTAACTCCTTACTTTGTATTAAAAGCTCTATCACCTGCATCACCTAAGCCAGGTCTAATATAGTTGTTTTCGTCTAATCTTTCATCAATTTGAGCAATATAAATATCCACATCAGGATGTGCTTCTTGAACTTTTTGTATTCCATATGGAGAACCTAAAATATTTAAACTAATGATTTTTTTTGCGCCTATATCTTTTAAATAGTCAATTCCATCAATTAAAGAACCACCTGTTGCAACCATTGGATCAAGTAATAAAACAGTTTTATCTTCTAAATTATCTGGAATATTTTCATAAAATAGTTTACTTAATGAAGTCTGCTCATCTCTTTTCATAGCTAAAAATCCACTTCTTGCATATGGCAATGTTTGTAAAATTCCTGTAAGCATTGGCTCACCAGCTCTTAAAATTGGAACCAAAACTATTTTTTGAACTTCTAACATCTCTACATCCAAAGGACCTTGCCATGTATTAATATTTGTTGTTATTGTTGGAAAATCTGCTAAAGCTTCAGCAACTATCATTCTTGAAATCTCTTCAATCGTAAGTCTAAATTCATTTGAAGCTGTTCTTACATCTCTTAGTCTATTTATAAGATGTTTTACAACAGCGTTTGTACTCTCTTTATACATTAATATGTCCTAAAATTTTATTTAAAAGCTTAATTGTATCTAAAAAAAACTTATATAATTTACTAATTATTAATTGAAATTTTGCTACTATTTTCAAATTTTACATGCAAGAGGCTATATGAACAAACCTACAGATTATAAGTTTAGAGTTAAAGATTCAATTTTAGGTGTGCAATTTTTATTTGTTGCATTTGGTGCATTGGTTTTAGTTCCTATTTTAACAGGACTTAATCCAAATGTTGCATTTTTTACTGCTGGTGTTGGAACTTTAGTTTTCCAATTTATTACAAAAGGGAATATCCCTCCAATTTTTCTTGCATCTTCATTTGCTTTTATTGCTCCTATTTCTCATGGGGTTAAAACATGGGGAATTGCTGCAACTATGTCTGGACTTTTTGCTGCTGGACTTTTATATGTTCTATTAAGTTTTTTAGTTAGATTAAAAGGTGATAATTTTTTACACAAACTTTTACCTCCTATTGTTGTTGGACCTGTTATTATGGCAATTGGTTTGATTTTATCTCCTGCTGCTGTGCATATGGCAATGGGAAGAACAGGTGATGGTGCTGTTCAAGTTATACCTGTTGAACAAGCTATGATAATATCTATGATAGCATTACTTGTTACAGTTTTTATTTCATTACTTGGAAAAGGTATTTTTAAATTAATACCTATTTTAGGTGGAATTATTATAGGTTATGCTGTTTCTTTATATTATGGAATTGTTGATTTTACTCCTGTTAAGCAAGCAGCATGGTTTGTTATTCCAGAGTTTACTGCACCTGAGTTTAACTGGCAAGCAATTTTATTTATTTTACCAATTGCAATTGCTCCTGCAATTGAGCATATTGGAGATATGTTAGCAATTTCAAAGGTAACAAAAGAGGATTATTTAAAAAAACCAGGTCTTAAAAATACTCTTTTAGGAGATGGTTTAGCAACTTCTGTTGCATCACTTTTTGGAGGACCACCAAATACAACTTATTCAGAAGTTACAGGTGCTGTAACTGTTACAAAAGCATATAATCCTGCTATTATGACTTGGACTGCCATTGCTGCAATTATTTTAGCTTTTGTTGGAAAACTTGGTGGATTACTTGCAACGATTCCACTTCCTGTTATGGGTGGTATTATGCTTTTATTATTTGGTATTATAGCATCAATTGGTATTTCTACACTAATTAAAGCAAATACAGATTTATCTTGCCCTAGAAATATGGCAATTGTTGCTATGATTTTAGTCTTTTCAATTGGTGGAATGACATTTAATTTTGGTGGAGTTGCTTTTTCTGGAATAGGACTTGGTGCAATTATAGGAATTTTCTTAAATCTAATTTTACCACAACCAAGAGAAAGTTAATTTTGAAAACTATATCTATTTTAGGTTGTGGTTGGTTAGGTTTAGAAGTTGCAAGAACTTTTTTAAAAGAGAGTTTTAAAGTCAATGTTTCAACTACAAGTAGTTCTAAAATAGATAGTTTAGAAAAAGAGGGTTTTTCCTCTTTTTTAATTGATACAAACTATTCAAATAATAATTTACAAAGCTTTTTTAAATGCGATATTTTACTTATATCAATTCCTTCTAGTGTAGATAATTTTCTAAATTTTTTAGAAACAATTTATTCAAAAATAGATTTAGCAAATACACATGTTATTCTTATTAGTTCAAGCTCTATTTATCCAAATGAAAATAGAAGTTTTGATGAGTCATATAAACTTGATGAAAATAATTGTGGTAAAAAAAATGTCTATTTAATAGAACAATCTTGTAAAGATAAGTTTTCTAAACTGACTATTTTAAGATGTGCAGGGCTTATGGGATATGATAGATTTGCAGCAAAATATTTTGAAAACAGAACAGTAAAAGATGCAAATAAAAAAGTAAATTTTGTACATAGAGATGATGTACTTAAGGCAATAAATGAAGTTATTAAATTTAAAAGAATATGACACTTTTAACTTATGTTCAAAAGAGCATCCAAATAAAAAAGAGCTATATTCATATCAAGCAAAAAATAAACAAATAGAGATTTTAAACTTTGAGTATGCTGAAAATTATAATAATCGTATAATTTTAGGTGATAAAATAACAAATAAGTTAAACTTTAAATACAAGTTTGATAATCCATTTACTTACTTTTTAGTATAATTACCCAATTTACCATTGGGAATTACTATGAAAAATATAACTATTAAAGCTAAATTAATACTTCTTTTTATTTTCATTAAGGTAATACCTCTTTTATTACTTGCTTACATTTCATATGAAGGTGTAATAAAATTAGATGAATATTTAAAAAATAGTACAAAATATCTTTATAACCAAAGTAAAGAAATTATACTAAATACTGCAAATGCTTCAATAGATGATAGTGTTAAAAATCTTGATAAAAAATCCCAATTAGCAATAGAGCGATTATCCTTTGAAATAGCAAAAAATGTGGCTGATTTTTTATATGAAAGAGATAAAGATATACTTTTTTTATCAAATATACCTTTAAATAAAGATATTTTAAAAGAGTTTTATAAAAGTAAACAAAGAGAGATAATAGTAAATGGAAAATACTATTATAATGAGAAAAAACAAAGATGGGAAACAAAAAAAGAAAAAGAGAGAATAAAACCCCAAGAAAGAAAAGCCCAATTAAAAGATAATGA
>NZ_JBSRRO010000051.1:0-17537 GCF_055140965.1 Malaciobacter sp. | reverse complement strand
ACGTAGGCCTCTGCCAGCTCTTGAGTTTTTACAAGCCCTTATCTATTTTAACTTTTTACAGTTATCTTAGATATGGGCTTTTTTTTTAGCTTTTTTTATAGTTTTAATGTCTTAATGCTTCTCTTTTATATTTTCTCCACTTTTTAAAGTATTCTTCATTATTTAAATTATTATCATGACTATAATCAGCAGCAAAGTTCATTAATGCTTGTTCTAAAAAAGTACTATAATCAAGTGCTATTACATCTTTTTGTTTACTTTGTGGTTTATCTCCCCATCTATTTTGAAACCACTGGTTCCATTGCTTTGATCCAGGTATATGCATATTCCATGTTCCATCTTCAGTGATTTTTTTTACTGGATAAAAAAATGTAATCATATTAGAATCATAAGGTACATAACTTGATGTTCCATGGCAACTTAAACATGATGAGCTTCTTAGTTTTTTTACTATTTTATCATCTACTTTTACATCATATTTTACTGCAATATCAAAAGGACCTGATAGTCTTTTCCCATATCCTAATGTAACTTTTGCAAATTTTGGTGCATTTGAGTTTATATATGTTTGATTTAATTTTTTTGAGGGATATCTAGTAGAGTTTATATTTGGATCATTTCCCCAAATAGCACCTAATGGAACCATTTTTTCCCAAGCAGTTTCTCCTTTTGCATCTTTATCATAAACTAATGTTGTAAATACCCAACCAGTTTTTGGTGCTGCAATAGAATCTTTTACTA
Organism: Malaciobacter sp.; assembly: GCF_055140965.1. The sequence continues at coordinate 16,796 of NZ_JBSRRO010000051.1, read as the reverse complement.
TAATATCAAATATAGTAACTCTTGTATTCATAACTTTTGGTTCTTTTGATTTAATTGTTCCATTAATATCAAAAGGCTTTCTATATATCTTCCAAATTGCAGCACCTTTTAATACAGGCCATTGTTCTGGTGTAGCAGATGCAGATGCTGCTTTTATAATTACTGAACCTTCTTCAAATTGAGCTTCGTTATTATTTATATTTGGAATGCACTCCTTTGTTTTTTTATTACACTCTTTAAAAATCTTATATAATGTATGTGCTGCTACTTCATCATAGTATATTGCTGCATAATTTCTAACAGGCACTGTTAATCCAAAATCTTTATATACACTTGCTTCTTGTATTTGCCCTGTATAAGTACCATAAATTGCTTCTCTTCCTTCCCAAGAAGTTAAAGGTACACTCTCTCCTGCCCAAAGCATACTATACCAACCTTTTTGACTACTTTTATTCCATTTGTTTTGATTTATAACAAAAGTTTTCATTGATGGGGCAACATACTGTTTTAATGCCATAATATAATCATATGCATTCTTCTTTGTTAATGGTTTATTATTTGTTACTTTAAACCATGGTCTATTTAGAGGTTCTTTATATTCACTTGGATAGTTATAATTAAATTTAAATAACTCTTTAGAATATTCACTTTTTGTTGGAATATTACCATTGTTTACTGCAAAAGGGTCAATGTCTTTTGCAAACATTACATTTATTAAAAGTACAGATGTTAATATTGAAATGCCATTTTTAGTCATTTTCTTCCTTTATTATATAATTTGGTTTCTACCTTTATTTTTTGCTAAATATAGTTTTTCATCTGCTAATCTTATTAAATTCTTTGGAGTAATATTTTTGATTTCTTTAGATGAAGCAATACCCATACTTAAAGTTATGTAAGTGCTAACTTTAGATTTTTCATGTTCAATTTTAAGATTATCAATATTACTTTTAATTTCAGTTGCAATTTTATGTGCATTTTTAATAGAAGTATTAGGTAAAATCATGGCAAATTCTTCTCCTCCATATCTTGCAACTAAATCATTAGTTCTTTTTAGGTTGTCATTTAAAATTTTTGCAACATATTTTAAACATTCATCTCCTTGTAAATGTCCATAATAATCATTATATAACTTAAAATAATCAATATCACACATAATTAAACATAAGCTTTCATTTGTTCTTTGAACTCTTGCACACTCTTGTTCTATATACGTATCAAAAACTCTTCTATTTTTTATATTTGTAAGTGAATCAACAGTTGCAAGCATATCTAATTTTTTTACTGCTTCTTGAAGCTCTTTTTCTACTTCTTTTCTTTTTTCATTCTCTTTTATGATATCTGAATTCAGCTCTAAAATTTTTCTATTTTGAAGTTGTAATTTTATATTTTGATTTTCTAATTCATCATTTTTTTTATCTAAAGCTTTTGTTCTTTCAGCTACTTTTTGCTCAAGGTTTTTGTACATTATTGCATTTTCAATTGAAATGGCAATTTGACCACTTAAATGTTTTAATAATTCAATTTGTTCTTTTGAAAATACTCCTGACATTGCATTATTCTCTAAATAGATTAATCCTCTTATTTTATTATGAAAAATTAAAGGCAAACATAAAACAGATTTAACTCCTCTATTAATGGCATCATTTTCTTTTATAAAAATTGAATTATTATTTAAATCATCAATTACAATGGGTTTCTTAGTTCTTAAAACGTAATTAATTACATTATGCACAATATTGTTTGATTTCTCAAACTGAATATTTTGCATTACATCAATATTTATTGATTTATATGATGCAGTAGCTTGAATGTAATACTTGTTATTATCTTCAAGTAATACATTTGCATATTGTGCACCAGATTTTTCAAGTATAATGTGTAATAAATTTTTTAACAAATTAGGTAATTTCTGCTCTTTAACAATAGCTTCAGCAGCTTTTGTTAAAGTATTAAAGTTAATTGATTCAGAAGAGTTATTACTACTATTTGAAGAGTCTTTTATTGAAACACCCCATTGCACAAGAGCTTCTTGTTCCTGTTTTTTTAAAAGTTTTGATACTCTTTCTTGATTGACCTTTTTATAGATATTTGATAATAATCTATTTGCTATAGCTTTTAAATGAGTTTGCGAATAAATTTCTGCTGCTTCAATAGCTTTTTCAAAATATTTAAATGCTTCATTAATTTTATTTTCAATTCTATATATTTCTGCTTTTATTAAGTTTTTTCTTACTAAAAAGTTTTCTGGACACTCTAAACTATATTTTTCAAACTCTAATAAATTTTTTTTAATTGTATTAAGATATCTTTTTTTTAAGCCATCATTTACTTTTTCATATAAATTTGAAAATAGTAATGATTCATAGAAGTAGTGCTCTAGGCCATGGATTGTGCCCTTAGAAATTTCAAGAAATCTTTTACTTTGCAAATAATATTCATAGGCTTGTTTATAATCTTCATGAATAAATAATGCAATAGTTTTATTAATATAATAGTAGTGTGCAAAATGTAATGAGTTATAGTTTTCTAAACTTTTTACATACTCATCTTCATCAAAATATTTATTAGAAAAAGAGTTTTTATCTATTGTTTGTGCTTTTAAATTAGCTATTGTTTGTTTTACACTTAAAATAGCTCCTAATTGTTCATATGCTTTTATTCTTCTAAGAGTTTTTTCAAATTTATTAATTTGTTTGTCAATATTATCTAAGCAAACACCTCTTAAAAACATACTTTGTATAATTCCTGCTGCTGCACAGCCACTGTGAAAAAGATCACCTATTAATAAACCTTTGTTATATGATTCAAACCATTTTTGCTCAGTTATTGCAGTTGGCAACAGCCATGAAAATGCAAAATAGCCAGATACAAAATTAACTTCAGGGTATAAAGTAGTATTATTATATTTTTTTATCATATCTAAAGAGAGATTTGCATATTTATAACCTAATTTGTGGTTTTGTTTTATAGCTCCTTGGAAAATAACTCCAAAAACCATAAATCCAATAACTGCATCTTTTGTATCTCCATGTTTTAAACACAATTTTACTAATTTCATTGATACAAGTACACAAAGCTTTGGATCGATTTGATATGCAGCTTTTAATAAAGCAGATAGTAATTTTATCATAATTACTATTTTTTCATCTTTTGCTTGGGGTAATGAAAGTAAACTATTTGGATTTTTAGTTTTTAGTTTATACTTTAAGTATATAGAGTCTTTTGTATATATAACTTTGCTAAACTCTTTTGGTATATTTAAGTCAAATAGTTCTAAAGCTTCTTTTCCTGTTTCGTAAGCATTCTTAAACTCTGAAAAATCAGAATAAAGTTTTATTATTTGTTCATAAATATATGCTTTTTCAAGATTTGTGATAGCTGCATTAATTGCCTTATTATAATATTTTAGGGCAGTTTTTTTATTTAAAACCATATGTTCACAAATTGCATAATCTTTTAATATTTCAGAATAATTATCTTTTGATTTTATATCACTATAAAGATTTAATGCCTCTTTCATATATTTTAGTGCCATAATAAAATCTGCATTTTCCCTTGCATTAATTGAAGCTTTATAATTAAGTGTTGCTAAATAATCTTTTTGCTCTTTTGTTTTAAAAAGGCTTTTTGCATTATTATAATGATTTATATAAGTTAGATAATCATTGTTTTTCTTATGTAAATTCAAGCTTAATATAGAATCTGCAATCTTTTTATGATATAAACTTCTTTCACTTAATATTATAGAATTATATATAACTTGTTGTATTCTGTCATGGGAAAATTTATATTTCTCATACTCATAATTATTTATATTTTTACTTTTTACAATCCATTCATTTAAAATAGTTTTATTTAGTGTTTGTTTAAAGTTTATATCATCATTATAGATATTTTTTAAAAGCTCTTCATCAAATTTATTTCCAATACAAGAAGCTATCTTTAATAATCTATTTTCATCTTTATCAAGTTTATTTATTTTATTCTCTAATAGTTCTATAATATTATTACTTGCTGAAACTGTATTTAATTGATTTAAATCACACTTCCATTTGAACTGTTCATAATTAAAATATATAATTTCTTCATCTAATAATTGTTTTAAAAGCTGAATAATAAAAAAACAATTTCCTGAGGTTTTACTAAAAATTAATTTTGCTACTTCATTACTATTTTCTAATTTTATATTTGTTTTTAGTATATTTTTTATATCTTCAAGTTTTAAAGGTTTTAAATGAAATGTTTTTAATTTGATATCATCTTTTTTTAATTTGTTTAGAAGTTTATATAATCTTGAATTCTCTTTTACCTCATTATTCCTATATGTAATGATTATAATTGTATTTTTTAGTTGATAAAGTGCTGATTCCAACCAAGTTCTTGTAATTTCATCACTCCATTGCATATCATCTATAAAAATAAATAAGGGATTTTTACTTGTTGCAAATAGTTGCAAATATTTAAATAAATAGTTATCAAACTCTATTTTTGATATCTCTTCATTATTTATTTTTTTATTACTGTTGTCATTTAAAATAATTTTTAATTCGGGAATTAGTTCATAAAGTATTTTTGCTTCACTACCAAGTGAATTTGATATACTCTTTTTCCATGAATTTAGAGTATATGAGTCTTTTGTTAATAATTGTTTTGAAAGTTCTCTTATTTTCTCATATAAGATCTTGTAAGCAATATTTTGTTTATAGTTGTCTAGCTTTATTTCTAATAAATTAGATGTATCTACATCTGAAAGCTGTAAAGCTGTTTTTACAAATGATGTTTTACCTACTCCTGAAACACCTTTTATAATTAGTAGCTTATTATCTAAATTCTTTATTGATTTTTTTAATTCTTCTAATTCTTCTTCTCTTCCAAATAGTTTTTTAGTGCTATTAATTAGAAAATTCTTTTGAAATTGATCTATTTCAAATGTACAAAAGCTCTTATTTTTTAAAAATTGCTCTTTTATTTTCTTTAAATCTATTAAAACAGATAAGATATTACTATATCTATCAATAGGATTTTTTTGAATCATTTTTTCGATTACATTTGATATGATTTTTGGTATTTTAAAATCAAGTTCACTCAAAGATAGAAACTCTTTTGTAATAATTGTATGCGATAGTGAGAGTAAATCTTTTGAATCATAAGGAACAACTCCTGATAGCATCTCGTAGAAAACTATTCCTAATGAGTATATATCTGTTTGTTCAGTAATTGAAAAATTTATTCTACTTGTTTGTTCAGGAGCTTTGTATATATCTGTATTATTACTTGTTTTTTTAATACTTTTTATTTTAGATATCTCTTTAGATTCTGAAAAATCGAAAAGTTTAATTTCATTTGTTTTTTCATTTATAAGAATAGAGCTGGTTGTGAAGTTTTGATAGATGATATTTTTTTCATGTAAATAGTAGCAAACTTCACAAAGATTAATTGCAATACATAAAAAACTATATAAGTCTGGCTTTTTATTTTCAATTTTTAACTTCAAAGTCATTTGATTAAAACTATCTAAAACTAAAAAGCATTTATTATTTTGTTTTTGAAAATCTTTTACTTCAATAATATTTTCATGTTTTAAATTTTTCAAAATTAAGAATTCATTTTCCAAGCTTTCTAAACTTCTTTGATCAGTTAAAAACTCTTTATTGGCTTTTATAAAAACTTCTTTTTTATTATTAAGTTCCTCCTGAGTTTATCATTTTTAAGAAACCAATTCTAAAGAACCTTTATTTATGGTATTTATAAGAGTTAAAAAGTTTAAATCAAGGTGTCCCAAGCAATTAATAGTTAAAATTACACTATGTTTGTTCGTAAGAAGAAAAATAAAAGTGGAAGTGTTAGTATTCAAATCATTTCAAAGAATAGTGGTAAATATAAAGTAGTTGAAACTATAGGTTGTAGTTCAAATGATTATGAGATAGAAAATTTACTTTTAAAAGCTAATGATAGACTATTAGAACTTGAACCAAATCTTTTTGATTTTGTAGAATTTACAGAAAAAAAACAAAAACTTACCAATAAAGATATGAGAGTTATTGGTGATGAACTTATCTTTGGAAGATTATTTAAAGCTGTTGGATGTGAATCAATAGATTTTAAAAATATTAAAGATAAAGAGGTATTTAAAGCTTTAGTAATATCAAGATTGCTATATCCAGGAAGTAAGTTATATTTAATTGATTACTATCATATTTATAAAAAACAAAAAATTGAACAAAATAGAATATATAGATTTTTAGATAAGCTTTACCAAGATAATCTAAAGATGAATGTTGAGAAATGTATATTTAATCATACAAAAAAGATTATGAATGATACTATTACAGTAAGTTTTTATGATGTTACAACTCTATACTTTGAAAGTGAAAGTGAAGATGATTTAAGACGAATTGGATTTAGCAAAGAGGGAAAATTAGCTAGGCCACAAATACAATTAGGTTTATTTACAACATTACAAGGTTATCCACTATCTTATGAAGTTTATGAGGGTAATAAATATGAAGGTCATACTTTAATTGATATTCTTGAGAAGTTTCAAAATAAATTTAATATTCAAAATAAACCAATAGTAGTTGCAGATAGAGGAATGCTAAATAATGATAATATTGTGTATCTAGAGAATAATGGTTATAAATATATCCTTGCAGCTAAAATTAAAAATACATCAAATGAAATAAAAGATCAAGTTTCTAATCTTACTTTTTTAAATGATGGTGTAATTCATACTTTGAAAATAGATAAAGAGATAAAATATAAAGATACCAATGAGCAAAAACAAACCTTGCAAACCAAACAAAGATTAATATTAACATACTCATCAAAAAGAGCTAAAAAAGATAAATATACAAGAGATAAAGCATTGGAAAAGATTGAAGCTAAACTTTCTAAAAATATCACTAAAAGTGATTTGAAACTATCATACTATGCAAAATATTTAGATATAGATGATAAATGTGATATTAAATATAAACTAAATCCTAATAAGATTACAAATGATGAAAAGCTTGATGGTATTAAAGGGTTTATTACAAATGATTTTATACTAAAACCAAATGAAGTAATAGCTCACTATCAAAATCAATATGATGTTGAAAAAGCTTTTAGAATCTCTAAAACTGACTTAAAAATAAGACCAATTTATCATAGAGTAGAAAATAGAATAAAATCTCATATTCTATTATCATTTGTATCTTATTCAATTTATAAAGAGTTTGAAAGAAGAATAAAAAAATCAAATATAAATATTAAATTCAAACTAACATTTGATTACATAAAGACTATGTATGGGTATAAAACTCCACTTGGTGTTGAACCACTTGAAATGGATGAAATTCAACAACAAATTTATGATGCTATTTATTCAAAACAGAAAACGTAAAAATCTGGGTGTCCTATGATAAACTCAGGAAGAATTCATTTTCCAAGCTTTCTAAACTTCTTTGATCAGTTAAAAAATCTTTATTGGCTTTTATAAAAACTTCTTTTTTATTATTAAGTTCCTCTGCTAGGAAAAAATCAAACTCTTTTTTAAATTCTAGTTTTCTTAATAGTTTATAGTTTTTAGTAATCAAAATAAACCTTAGTTTTTGATTATTTTAGTTAAATTAAACTTTATTATATTTTACAAAATATAATTAGGTAAAATTATTATAGTTTAAAATTAAGAGTGTATTTTTTTATATTTTTCTTTTAAATTTAATCTATAGCACATTTTTATTCCATAAAGATAGATAATCCAAGAAATATATATCCAAAAAAAAGAAAATAGTAGTGTTGATAATGAACCATATATAGTTGAGTAAGTTTTATTGTATATTACATAATAGACAAACAGATTTTTAGTAATAGATAATATTACAAGAGTAAAAAATGATGAAATTAATGCAGCTTTTTTATATACAAACTTATTTATACTAAATTTAAAAAGTAAGAAAAATATAAACCATGCAATAGTAAATGCAGTTATACTATTTACAATAGAGTTATTATACAAAGATAAAATAATATCTGATATGGTAAATAAAAAAGGAAGAGCAACTAAGAAGATTAAATAAAGAAAAAAAAGTTTATACATTGGTCTTCTTTTAGCTTTATGTATTTTATTAATAATATATTCATAATCTTTAAAAAACATAATAAACACAAAAAACATATATATAATTCCTACATAACCTAATTTGGTAGAATTTGATATGAAATCTTTAAATGAATTTATAAAGTCTTGTGAGTGTGTAGGATTTAAAATTTCAAAAATATTTGATATAAAGGTATTTAAATAACTTTGAAATATCTCCATTGTTGAAATAATAGCTATTAAAAGAGTAATTATTGGTAATATTGAAAATATTGTGAAAAAACTAAGACTTGCAGCGTAATATGTTGTATCATCATTAAAAAATGAGTCAAGTAACTTAATAAACTTTTTAGAATATTGCGTTACAAGACTTTGTTTTTCCATTTTATAAACCCATTTTAAAAGGATTTAAAATATTATTTGGATCAAAAGCTTTTTTGATACTTCTAAATAGTTCAAGTTCAGCTTCATTAAATGCAATGTTCATAAAAGGAGCTTTTGAAAGTCCAATTCCATGCTCTCCACTTAATGTTCCACCCATATCTACAACAAGTTGGAAAATCTCTTCAATAGCTTTATGTCCATCTTCCATCTCTTTTTCATTTGTTTTGTCTTTAACCATTACATTTACGTGAATATTTCCATCACCTGCATGACCAAAACAAGGAACATTAAATCCATATTTCTCACCAATTTTATAGATTTCATCAAGTGCTACTGGAAGCTTACTTCTTGGAACTGAAATATCTTCATTTAGTTTTTTTGTTCCATAAATAGCTGTTGCAGGACTAGCATTTTTTCTTGCAAACCATAATGCATTTGAGTGTTCTTCATCTTTTGCAGTTATAAAATCTACTGAACCATATTCAGCAAATGCATCTTTTAAGGTTTGTATTTGAGAATCTATTTCTGCTTGGCTACTTCCATCCACATCTCCAACTAAAATCCCACCTGCATTTTGAGGCAGTTCTACTTGAGGAAATTTTTGTTTTAGTGCTTTAATTACTAAAGCATCCAAAAACTCCATTGCAACAGGATTTGCTCCACTTGCAAGTGATTTAAATACTGCATTCATTGCTTTATTTACATCAGGGAAAACACCCATATATGTTTGTTTAAATTTTGGTTTTGGAATTAGTTTTAAAGTGATTTCTGTAATAACTGCTAGTGTTCCCTCACTTGCAATTAAAATACCAGCAGTGTTATATCCTGCAACATCTTTAATTGTTTTTTTACCTGCTGTAATTATTTCACCATTTGGTAAAACAGCTCTTAATGCAACTACATAATCTTTTGTTATTCCATATTTTGCAGCTCTCATTCCACCTGCATTTTCACTTACATTTCCACCAAGTGTTGAGTATTGTTCACTTGCAGGATCTGGAGGATAAAATAGTCCTACTTCTTCAACAGCTTTTTGAAACTCCATATTTATAAGTCCTGGTTGAACAACACCTGCCATATTCTCCATATCAATTTCAAGTAGTTTATTCATATGTCTTTCTAAGCTTAAAATAATACCACCATTTGAAGGAAGTGCTCCGCCTGTAAATCCTGAACCTGCACCTCTTGGAACAATTACTATTTTTTCTTCATTGCAATATTTTAATATTTTAGACACATCTTGTTCATCTTTTGGGAAAACAACTGCATCTGGTTCAAATCTCTCTTTTGTAGCATCATAGCAATAAGCAATTAAGTGAGCTTTATCAGCTTTTACATTTTCACTTCCTACAATACTTTCAAAGTGTTCTAAATGTTTTTTATCTATCATTATTTTAATCCTAAAATTGATCTATAATAATCATTATACATGTCATTTTTATTTACAATTTCATCTTTTTTCATTTCGCCCTCAAGCAAAATCTCTTCTTCTGATCTTTCATCATCACCAAAGATATCTTTTAAGAAACTAAGTTCAGTAATACTTTTAATTATACCTGCAAATGGAGCTTCTTCAATACCCTCAATTCTTGTATAAAAAGGCATTTTTTCTGTATCTAAATAGTTATAAGCTAAAGTATAAAAATCTAAAATAGCAAATGTTTTACTATCAACTACATAAGCTTTATTTTTTATTACAATAAAAATTGTTCCTAAATTTTGTTCAATTGCAAAATCTTGGATTGTACTTTTAGATGGTAAAGGTTCTCTTTGTGATTTTAAATTTGCTGCAAAAATATCAGAGTGTAAAAATGTATTTAATCTAAATTTTCCCCTTGCAACTTGAAAAGCATCTTGTGAAGGAGCAATTAAAAGTGATTTATCATACATATAGTTCAAAATTAGTGTATCACCATTTTTAGGTTTTGCATTTGAAGTTGGTATTGCATTTTGTTTTAAATCCATAAATGGAATAAATTTTATTTCAGAAGAGTTTTCTGAAGTTTTTGTAACATAAGCATTAGATACGATTAGTTTTTGTCCATTTTCATATTTTTTTAAAACTATACCACTTTGTCCAACTCTTAAATTCCCAATATTAATAGAAGCAGTTTTATTATTAACATTTTTTAAACTAGTTTTAATCTCTTTAAAAGATAAAGGTTTTTGATTTTGAATTTTCAATGCAGCATTATTATCTACTTTTATTATATCATCAGTTGTTAAAACATATTGATAATTTAATCCCTCATCAGAACTTGTTATTTTTATATCTTTTAGTTTCCAGCCATTCTTTTTCATATCAATTAATGATAGTTCACCCTTACAAACACCACCATCAAGTTTAGTTTTTTCTATAGTTGAAGGACTTGTCCAGTCTTTTTTATAGCAAATTGTAGTATCAGCACTTACACTATTTGCAAATAGTAAAGCACTTGATGCTAATAATAATTTAATTGAAGCTTTTTTCATTATTGTATTCCTTATTTTGATTGTAACTGTTTTAATTTTTCTTTTACTGCTTCAACATGACCTTTTACTTTTACCTTAGTCCATAAAGCTGCAATTTCACCTTCTGGGTTAATAATAAATGTTGATCTTACTACTCCCATATACTCTTTACCCATAAATTTTTTAAGTTGCCATATACCAAAGTCTTCACACATTTTTTTATCTTCATCAGATAAAAGAGTAATTGTTAACTCTTTTTTTTCAATAAATTTTCTATGTTTTGCAGTATCATCAGGGCTTACTCCTAAAATTACAGCATCTAAATCATCAAACTCTGGTTCATTAGCTGAAAACTCACAAGCTTCAGTAGTACAACCTGGAGTTAAATCTTTTGGATAGAAGTACAATACAATCCATTTTCCTTTTAAATCTCTTGAATGAATTTCAACATCATCTTGATTTTTTGCACAAAATTCAGGTGCTTTTGATCCAATCTCTAACATTTAAATCCTTTTATTTATTTTATTGCTATAAATGTTGCAAAGTTTACCCACTTAAATAGTACTTCACAGTGGGAAAATCCTGCATCTAATATCATTTTTTTATTTTCATCATCGGTATATGGTATTAAAACATTTTCTAATGCTTCTCTTTTTTGCGAAATCTCAAATTCACTATAACCTTGTTTTTTCTTAAAATCATAATATGTATCAATGCATTGTTTATTTAAAACTTTGTTTGATGATATTACTTTTTCACTAAATATAAAAATACCATCATCTTCTAAAGAATCATATATCTTTTTAATAAGTTTTTCTCTTTGTAAAGGTCTAATAAACTGCAAAGTGTAGTTTGAGATAACTAATTTTGCATTATCATAAGATGTATCAAGTAAATCTTCATTTTTAAGTTTTATATCAATACCAAATGCTTTACATTTTTTTGAAGCCCTAGAAAGCATTGCACTTGAGTTATCAATACCTACTAAATTTAAATCAACATTTGATTGTTTACCTAATTCTATAAGTGTTGAAGCTGTTGAGCAACCTAAATCATATACTGTATCAGCTTCTTTTAAATAATTTAGTGCAAAATTTATAGTTAATTCTTGCATTTGCTTATAAAAAGGAATTGACCGATTTAGCATATCATCAAATACAGATGCTACATCTTCATCAAACTCGAATTGTTTTTTTATCGATTTTTCAAATATTTTATCTACCATAAGTATATTTTATCTAAATGAATATTAATTATTATTTATCAAAATACTTAAGTGCGTTATTTATATCTTTGTCAATTTGTTTTTTTAAATCTTCAAAGTTATCAAATTTTTGATTTTCTCTTAATTTGTCAATAAATTCAATCTGAATTTTACCTATAATATTTTCTATATCTTCACCAATTATATGTGTTTCTATAGCATAGTTACCATCTGTTGTTACTCTATGACCTAAAAAAGTTACAGATTTATAAGATTTGTCTTTTATTGTAGTTTTTGTAATATAAACACCCTCATTTGGAAGAAGAAAGTTTTCAACAGTAAGATTAATAGTAGGAACAAAGCTTTTTTTCCCTAAACCTTGTCCTTTTGTAGTTTGACCAGTGATTTTATAATTTTTCCCTAAAAGTTCATTTGCTTTTTTTACGTTTCCATTTTTAATAAACTCTCTTATGTATCTTGAATGAATTGCTAGATTGTTATCACATATTTCATCAACTACAATTACCTCTCCATCAAAAAGTTGTTTAAGTCCTAAAGTATCATATTTTCTATTTTTGCCAAAACAAAAATCAAAACCTACAATAATTTTTTTAAGATTAGGAAACTCTTCTTTTAAAAGCTTTATAAACTCTTCTCCCTCAAGGTGTTTAATATTATCAAGAACATAGTAGTAAACAGGGAAGTTTGTATACTCTTGTCTATAACTTTTTGGTGTAAGGTTTGAATGTCCAGACTCAATTGCAACAACCGCACCATTTTTATCAAGTTTTTTAAAAAGTTGTTGATGTGCAATATGCATACCATCGAAGCCACCAATTGCAATAGATGTAATATTTTTTTTATTTATCAAAGTAGAATAACTCTTCTTCATTACCATCTTTTCCTTGTATTTTACTATATGAACTATATTTTAAATTCCAATTTAAAACTTTTGTAGTATCTATAAATCTTTCTCTTGCTTTTAAAATGGCTTTTTTGTCTTTTACAACACCTTTTTTATCTCTTTTTATATTTTTGCCAACTTCAAATTGAGGCTTAAAAAGTATAATTATTTTATTCTTTGCTAATCTATTTATATCTTCAATAATATTTAAAATAGATATAAAAGATACATCACAAGTTACTAAGTCAAATTTTTCATTAGATGTAAACTCTCTAATATCTGTATTTTCATAAAATAAAATTTTCTCATTATTTTTTATTTTTTCATGTAATTGATTTGATCCAACATCAACACATGTTACTCTATTTACATAATTATTTAGTAAAATTTGTGTAAATCCACCAGTACTACTTCCAATATCTAGTGTATTTAAATCTTTAAGGTTAATATTGATTTCATCTAAAAAGTATTTAAGTTTATAAGCAGCTCTACTTACAAAAAAATCATCTTCTAATATCTTTATATCTGCTTGTTCTTCTACAATAAAAGAAGGTTTTGTAATAATTTTATTATCAACTTGAACTTTTTTTGATTTAATAAGTTCACTTGCTTTATTTCTACTTTGAATATCAAATTTTTTTGTAAGGTATTGGTCTAATCTCATAAAGATATTATAATATAAAAATATTCAAAAAATGATTATTTATTCTTACATAAGAGAAAAAATGCTTTAATAAAAAAGAATACAAATAAAAAGAGTCAAGATTGAAATATGTAAAAAAAGAGTTTTTTGAAATCTTTGAAGAGAAAAAATCAAAATTTATTGCACATCTTTTCCCCTCAAGAGATTTTGATGAAGTTATGAGTAGGTTAAAAAAAGAGCATCCAAAAGCTAGACATCATGTATATGCATATAGATATTTAAATGAATTAGAACAAATTGTTGAAAATAGTAGTGATGATGGAGAACCAAAAGGCACAAGTGGAAAACCATCTTTAAATGTTTTGGCTGGAAATGAGCTTATAAATAGTGCAGTAATAATAGTTAGATATTTTGGAGGAATTAAGTTAGGTACAGGAGGATTAGTAAGAGCATATTCGGATTCTGTAAATAAAGTTATAAAAAACAGTGAACTTTATGAGTATGAAAAACTTGAAAACTTAACTATAAAGTGTGATTATAGTGAACTTTCAAAGTTAGAGTATGATTTACAGCTTTTAGATATAAATATTTTAAATAAAGAGTTTACTACTGATGTAACACTTTTTTTGCAAGCTACAAAAGAGAAATTAAATATATTAAAATCAAAACTTGAAAGAACAATTACAATAATTTAAAAATATAAGCTTTTAAAAGATATAATTTTTTATATTATTTTTTTAAGGTCTTATCATGAAATTCTTTCTATTATGTACACTACTTTTTTTTAATCCTTTTTTATTTGCAGATGATTTAAAAAAAGATGTAAAGTTTAAAAATCTAGACTTAAAAGAGTTAATAAAAGTAAGTTCTAAAATTTTGGATAAAAATATACTTGTAAAAACTGATATAAAAGGAAAAGTAGATTTTATTTCTGTAAAACCTATATCAAAAAAACAGTTACTTAAAGTATTAAAAAACTCATTAGAATCTTTTGGATATGAGTTAATTGATAAAGATAGTTTTTTTATAATAAAAGAAAAAAAACAAGAAAAGAAACAAAAGAAAATTGAACATAAAGTAATCACAAAAGTTATTGCATTGAAAAATATTCAAGTAGAACAGTTAAAGAAAATTTTACAAAACTTTAAAACAATAAATAAATATGAAAAACTTTTCATCTCAAGTGATACTGAATCAAACTCTTTAATCTTAATAGGTAAAGTACAAATTATTCAAAATATAGAAACATTAGTGAAAAAGTTAGATAAAGATGAGCCTCAAATATTTTTAAAAGCAAAAATTGTTGAACTTAATAGTAATCTTGTAAATAAAGTTGGTTTAAAATATGGCTTACTCTCGGGTAAAACATCAAATAGTGGAATTTTTACAATTGCATCAAACTTAAATTCAAACCAAGCAGTGGATTTTGATATAAGTAGCATTGGTTTATCTATTCCCACTTTAAAATCTTCAATATCATTAGGTGCTACACTATCTTTGTTACATCAAAACTATGCATTAAAGATTGTATCTGAACCTTCAATTTTATGTATAAATAATAAAAAAAGTACAATATATGTAGGACAGAGTATATCTTTGCAGACTTCTTCTACTACAACAAGTGGAGGAAATACTAGTTACTCTTTTGAAAGAAAAGATGTTGGTTTAAAATTAGAGGTTAAACCAAGACTAAAAGCAGATGATAATAAAGTTAGACTTTATATAAATACTATTTTAGAGGGAGTAAAAAATAGTACAACAAATAATCAACCAGATACAACTAAAAAAAGTGTTTCAACTTTTGCTGTAGTTTCAAATGGAGAGAGTATTATCTTAGGAGGCTTAGTTGAAAATAGGAATGAGAATTTAAATGATGAGGTACCTTATTTTTCATCATTGCCTGTAATTGGTAATCTATTTAAACATAAAAATAGTTCTAGTAAACAAAGTAATCTTGTGATTGTAATAACTCCTTATATTATTCCAAAAAATAAAGATATAACTTTTATAAGAGAAGAGTTGGCAAAATTAGAAAAACTTGAAGAGTTATTACTTATAAAAAGTACCAAAAATAGAAAGATTGATAAACAAAATAAATATTTAAAATTGCATAATCAAAGAGTAAAAGAGCTTCTTAATGGAAACTAGATTATTTTACTGTTACTTTTTTTAGAAGTCTGTCTTCAAAAATTGATGATTTAACACCTTTTGTTTGTGAGTTTAATATTTTATTACAATCAGTACATAAAGTAATTAAATTTTCAAAATTATAACCACCTCCATTTAATAAAGGTCTAATAAAAACTATATGTGCATCTATAAGTTCAATACTTAAGCCACATCTTTTACATTTGCAATTATCTCTTCTGTATGTAAACTCTTTTCTTTTAGCCCAATCATTTGGTAGTTTTTCTTTTATTGGTTTACAGTTTTGTTCATAAGTACTCCAAAGAAAATCTTTGTGAATGCATTTTTGAGTTTCAAGTTCATACTTAAAATCAAAAAATTGAGAAACTAAATCTTCAATAACTAGTATTTGTCTTAGTTTTATATCTTTTTCCATTTTAGTTTTTTCAATAATTGAATAGTCAAATTTTATTTTAGGGTAGTATGTATGTAAATAGTTTTTTATATTCTCTTCGAAGGTTTCAAAGTCACCTTGTCTTGTAAAAAAACTATATACTTTTTTTCTATAAATATATAAAGGAATTAATAAAATAATTATTATACTACCAATGATAATAAAATCTGTATCAAGTATCATTTATATTAACTTTGGATTGATTGAGTGATTATTTAAAGACTTTTTAGCTTCATCAAAATTACCTGCGGCAAGATTTTTTAGTTCATTTATGTGTAAAACTGGAAGGTTAACTTCTCTTCTTGCAATTTTATTTAACTCTTTTCTATTAAAATCAAATATATAAAAGTCATTTAAATTATCAACTACTATAAAATCAGCACCTTTATCAAAAGCTTCAAGAAGTACTGTTGAAGCTAATTTAAAAGTGAACTCTTTATTTATATGAAAACTATTTTTTGCTAAATCTATTGAAGAGTTTTCAATATGAATAATTTTGGCTTCTAATTTATTTAAATAGTTTAAAATTTAATACAATAAACAATA
>NZ_JBSRRO010000050.1:0-19282 GCF_055140965.1 Malaciobacter sp. | reverse complement strand
AAAGCAGTAAAATGATTAAAAGTTAAAAAGATCTGGTTGAGAAGTTCGGTAGTCTTACAAATTCACTAGTTTATGATGGTTGAATTTGCAAGTGGCTCTTTATATAAAATAAATTTATTTTTATTATAAGTAATTAATATTATAAAAAAATTTTACTTATACTAAAGAAACAAGACTATTTAATAAAATCATAAATTATGTGAATTTAAAAAAATATGCAGATAAAAAACAATTTTATTTTCATATATTGTATAAAAAAGTAACAATCGACTTTTTTTTCTATATATAAAGAGCAAAAGAGCGATTTTACGGGCTATTGGTAACTTCAAATACATTTATTATGTTATAATAAGCAATTATTGTATATTTTTTATATAGTAATTACTACATTAATGACTAAAAAATAGTCATTTGCATTCAAATAGTATTACGAATATAAAGTATATTATAAGTTTAATTTCAATTTAAAACTTTTTGTGGGAAACTAACACAAATTAAATTTTAAATCAATAATTTGGAGATAAGATGAAAGCATCTGATTTATTTATCAAGGCTTTAGAAAACGAAGGTGTAGAATATATTTTTGGTATTCCTGGAGAAGAAAACTTAGACTTACTTGAGTCACTAAGGCAATCACCAATTAAATTAATACTAACAAGACATGAACAAGGTGCAGGTTTTATGGCGGCAACTTATGGAAGGTTGACAGGAAAAGTTGGTGTATGTTTATCAACTTTAGGCCCTGGTGCAACTAACTTTGCAACTAGTGCAGCTTATGCACAACTTGGTGGTATGCCAATGATGATGATCACTGGCCAAAAACCAATCAAGAAATCAAAACAAGGTAGATTCCAAATCATAGATATTGTTGATATGATGAGACCTATGACTAAATATGCAAAACAAGTTGTAAATGGAAATAATATCTCTTCAATGGTAAGAGATGCATTTAAAATTGCAACTGCTGAAAGACCAGGAGCTGTACATATTGAACTTCCTGAAGATATCGCAGAAGAAGAGACTACTGATACTGTATATCCAGT
This sequence comes from Malaciobacter sp., assembly GCF_055140965.1. The sequence goes on along the minus strand of NZ_JBSRRO010000050.1, from coordinate 18,239 downwards.
AAGAGAAGTAAGATATCCAAGAGCAGATAAAACTGCTATTTTAGACGCTGTTAGAATGATTGAACAAGCAAAAAGTCCTTTAATTTTAATTGGAGCAGGTGCAAATAGAAATAGAATTGGCAATGCCTTAACTGAATTAGTTAATGATACTGGTATTCCATTTTTTACTACACAAATGGGTAAAGGTGTAATTGATGATAATCATAAATTATGTTTAGGAACAGCTGCATTATCTGATGATGACTTTATACATGGAGCAATAGTTAAAGCTGATTTAATTATCAATGTAGGTCATGATGTTATTGAAAAGCCACCTTTTTTCATGCATGAAGGTCCAGAAGCAACAAAAGTTATTCACTTTAACTTTTTCCCATCAGAAGTTGATCCAACATATTTCCCTCACTTAGATGTAATTGGTGATATTGCTGGAAGTATTGAGTACTTAAATAGAGCTTTATCTCCACAAGCACATTGGGATTTTGACTTTTATAAATTAATAATAAAAACAATAAACAAAAGATTAACTAAATATTTTGGTGATATGAGATTCCCAATATTACCACAAAGAGCTGTTAAAACAATCAGAGATATTTTAGATCCTGAAGATATAGTAACATTAGATAATGGTGTTTATAAAATATGGTTTGCTAGAAACTATAAATGTGCTAGACCTAATACTCTATTATTGGATAATGCACTTGCAACTATGGGTGCAGGTCTTCCATCAGCAATGGCAGCTAAAATGGTAAACCCAGATAAAAAAGTTGTTGCAGTTTGTGGTGATGGTGGATTTATGATGAACTCTCAAGAAATTGAGACAGCTGTAAGATTAGGATTAGATTTAACTGTTATAATATTAAACGATAATGCATATGGAATGATTAAGTGGAAACAAACAGGTATGGGATTTGACACTTATGGTTTAGATTACAACAATCCAGACTTTGTAAAATATGCAGATGCTTATGGTGCAATAGGTCATAGACCTCAATCTTGTGAAGAGTTTACAGAAACTTTAGATAAATGTGTTAATTCTAAAGGTGTTCATATAATCGACTTAGCTGTTGATTACTCTTTAAATCACGCAATTTTAAATGACCTTGTAAAAAATGCAGAAACATTACTAGAAGAAGAAGGAGTAGATAATGAGTAAAACAATAGAAGTTACATCACCATTTGATGGTAAAGTAGTTGGAGAAGTTCCATTTAGTACAACACAAGAAGTGCAAGCAGCTATTGATTTAGCAGAAAAAACTTTTTTAGACCACAAAAATGCTTTACCAAAATTTAAAAGAATTGAAATTTTAGAAAATGTAATGAAAATTATGTCTTCACAAGTAGAAGAGTTAACAAAACTTTGTGCTAGTGAGGGTGGTAAACCTTACATGGATTCTAAAGTTGAAGTAAATAGAGCAATTAATGGTGTACAACTTGCTATTGAACACTTAGGTGCTTTTGAAGGTAAAGAAATAGCTATGGGTCATACTGCATCTAGTGCAAATAGAATGGCTTATACATTTAAAGAACCAATTGGGGTAGTTGCTGCAATTTCAGCTTTTAATCACCCTTTTAACTTAGCAGTACACCAAGTAATTCCTGCAATTGCTGTTGGTTGTCCTGTAATTATTAAACCAGCAACTCAAACTCCAATGAGTGCTATTAAATTAGTAGAAATTTTAGAAGAAGCTGGACTTCCTAAAGGTTGGGCACAAGCTGTAGTTTGTGGAAGAGATGCTGGTGAATTACTTGCAACATCTCCTAAAGTTGACTTCTTAACATTTATTGGTTCAGGTGCTGTTGGTTGGTACTTGAACTCAAAAGTATCAAATGGAACAAGAGTTGCGCTAGAACATGGTGGTGTTGCACCTGTAATTGTTGAGCCAGATGCAGATATTGATGCAATGATTCCTGATTTAGGAAAAGGTGGTTTTTATCATGCTGGACAAGTTTGTGTATCAGTTCAAAGAGTTTATGTTCATGAATCAATTTGTGATGAAGTAGCTACTAAACTAACAAACTATGCTTCAAACTTAGTTGTTGGAGATCAAATGGATCCAAAAACAGAAGTTGGTCCACTAATTAATAATAATGAAGTAGATAGAGTTGAAGAGTGGGTTAACGAAGCAGTACAAAAAGGTGGAAAAATTTTAACTGGTGGAAAAAGAATTTCAGCTTCTTGCTATGAACCAACAGTTATTTTAAATCCAGCTGATGATGCACTTGTTTCTACAAAAGAAGTATTTGGACCTGTTGTAATCATTTACTCTTATTCAGATATTGATGAAGCAATCAATAGAGCTAATGGGCTTGAAGTATCTTTCCAAGCTGCTGTATTTACTAAAAATATTGACACAGCTTTAAATGCTGTTAAAAGATTAAATGGTACTGCTGTAATGGTAAATGACCATACTGCATTTAGAGTTGATTGGATGCCATTTGGTGGAGCAAAAGCCTCAGGACTTGGTCTTGGAGGAATTCACCACTCTATGGAAGAGATGTCAAACGAAAAAATGATGGTTATTAAATCACCAGTATTATAATTTAAAAGACACAAAGTACTCCTTTGTGTCTTTTTATCTACTAAACAAATTATCTGTCTTGCTTTAGATACTTCATCTAGATAGTTATTAATCTTTTTTTTGTTATTATTAGCAAATGAAAGAGAAAAATCTAAAGTTATATCACGAATATACACACTATAAAAATCTTATGACATACATACCAATAAATTATTGCAAAATTCAAAAAGATGATATTTGGATTGATGCTGTAATTTATGAAGCTGATGATAAAAGTTTGTATGTAAGAAGTATACAAGAGTTTATAGAAAAATTTAATTTAAAGAAATAGCTTTACTTAAAAGTATGTGATTTATATACTTTAAAATTATGGAGTAAAATAATAATGAATTTACATGAATATCAAGCAAAAAATCTATTCAAAAAATATGGTATCCCTACAACAAAAGGAAAGCTACTTACTCACTCTTCACAACTAGATGATATATTAGATACATTAGGTGAAGAAAATTTAGTAATTAAAGCACAAGTTCATGCAGGGGGAAGAGGAAAAGCTGGTGGAGTTGTTTTAACAAAAAATAAAAAAGAAGCAAAAGAAGTGACAAATAGACTACTTGGAAGTAGATTAGTAACTTATCAAACATCAAAAGAGGGTCAACCTGTAAACTCACTATATATTGAAAAACCTTGTGAATTTGACAAGCAACTATATTTAGCTTTTCTTGTTGATAGAAGTAGCCAAAGAATAACTATTATGACATCAAGTGAGGGTGGAGTAGAGATAGAAGAAGTAGCAAAAAATGACCCTAAAAAAATCAAAAAAAATAAAATAAATCCAGTTGTTGGAATCATGCCTTATCAATGTAGAGAGATTGCATTTGATTTAGGATTAGATGACCATCAAGTAAAACAAATGATTCCTTTACTGCAAAATATGTATAAAATGTTTTTGGAAAATGACTTATCATTAATTGAAGTAAATCCATTAGTTATTACAAAACAAGGAGATTTAGTATGTTTAGATGGGAAAATCCAAGTTGATAACTCTGCACTATTTAGACATAAAAAACTAAATGAAATTAGAGATGAAACACAAGAAGATGCAAGGGAATTACAAGCTGAGAAAATGCAGTTAAATTATGTTTCACTAGATGGAAATATTGGTTGTATGGTAAATGGAGCAGGACTTGCTATGGCAACAATGGATTTGATTAAAACATATGGAGGTGAGCCTGCGAACTTCTTAGATGTTGGTGGAAGTACAAACGAACAAAGAGTTATTGAAGCTTTTAGAATTATTTTGTCAGATAAAAAAGTAAATGGAATACTTATAAATATTTTTGGTGGAATTGTAAGATGTGATGTAATAGCAAATGGAATAATTGCAGCAGTTGAAAAAATGAATATGAATATTCCATTAGTAGTTAGACTTGAGGGAACAAATGCAAAAGAAGGCTTAGAACTAATTAGAAATTCTGGATTAAATATAAAAGAAGAGCAAGATTTAGATAAAGCAACTAAAAAAATAATAGAATTAACAAAAGGGAATTAATAATGTCTATCTTACTTGATAAAAATACAAAAATAATGTGTCAAGGTATGACTGGAACACAAGGTACATTTCATACTCAAAAAGCACTTGAATATGGTACAAATATGGTTTGTGGTGTTGTTCCTAAAAAAAGAGGTTTAACACACCTTGGACTTCCTATGTATAATAGTGTTAGATGTGGGATTGATTTAACAGGAGCTAATGCAAGTATTATTTATGTTCCTGCTCCATTTTGTAAAGATTCAATTATTGAAGCAGCTGAAAATGGAATCGAACTAATTGTTTGTATAACAGAGGGTGTTCCTGTAAAAGATATGCTTGAAGCAAAAGCAGCAGTTGATGCAAATGGTGCAAGATTAATTGGTCCAAATTGTCCAGGTGTTATTACTCCTGGAATTGGGAAAATGGGAATTATGCCAGCTCAAATTCATAAAGTTGGAAATGTAGGAATTGTATCAAGATCAGGTACACTAACTTATGAAGCAGTAAATCAATCAACACTTGCAGGACTTGGGCAAAGTACTTGTGTAGGTATTGGAGGCGATCCAATTCCAGGGAGTGATTTTATTGATATGCTTAAACTTTTCCAAGAAGATGAGCAAACAAAATCAATAGTAATGATTGGTGAAATTGGTGGAACAAAAGAAGAACAAGCAGCTGAATATATAAAAAAACATATTACTAAACCTATTGTTTCTTATATAGCTGGTGTTACTGCACCAAAAGGAAAAAGAATGGGTCATGCAGGAGCAATTATTGATGGGGGAAGTGGAAAAGCCCAAGATAAGTACAAAGCTTTAGAAGCAGCAGGTGTTACAACCGTAAAAACAATTACACATATAAAAGATGCACTATTAGAAGTAAATAAAAAATGAAACTAACAAATGAACAAATAGAAGAGTTTAATGAAAATGGTTTTTTACTAATTAGAAATTTTGCAAGTGAAGAACTTTGTAATAAAATCTTAGAAAAAGCAAATTATCATTTGGATAATAAAATCCAGCCAATTGAAAGTGAACAAGAGTATTTAAAAATTGATGAAGAAAATATTACTGTTAGAAGATTAAGACAAGTTTATGATAGAGAAGATGTTTTTAAAGAGTGGATGACAAATGCTAAAATAAGACCTATTTTAAAACAACTTTTAAATGATACTCCTGTTTTAACCCTCGCACATCATAATTCAATTATGACAAAAATGCCAAAAGATAGTTCAAGAACAACTTGGCATCAAGATAGAAGGTATTGGAACTTTGAGAATGATGACTTAATTAGTATTTGGCTAAGTTTAGATAATGAGTATTTAGACAATGGCTTATTAGAGTTTATTCCAAAATCTCATAAATTAAATTTAAAAAAAGAACAATTTGATGAAAGAATAAATTTCAAAGATGATATAAAAGAGAATAAAGAGCTAATTAATAATGCTGTTCATTACAATCTAAATAAAGGGGATATTGTTTTATTTCATTGTAAAACATTACATCATGCACATAAAAATAATACACAAAAACCTAAAATATCATTTGTATATACAGTAAAAGCAAAATCAAATAATTTTATTAAAAATACTAGAAGTGACTTTAAAGAAGTAGTTTTAGAAGATTAAAGAGACTTTCTCTTTAATCAGGTTCAGGAAGACCATGTGGTGTTGGTTGTTTATTATAATCAAGCGCAACCATAACAACCTCTTCAACATTTACAATAACCTTGTCTGTAGTTTTATTTCTAAGCTCACATCGTACTGTAATTGAAGTTCTACCTGTTTTTACAAGTTCTGTTCCAATAACTAAGATATCACCAATATTTGCTGGGTTTTTAAATCTAACCTCACTCATTTTTACTAAAGCAAGTCTTGTAGTTCCAAGTTTATTAGCTGCAAAAATGATAACCTCTTCATCAATCCATGCTAATGCTTGTCCTCCAAATAAAATTCCCGCTGCATTTAAATGAGGATACATAACTAATCTTTGTGTTCCATATTCCATATTTATTTAACCTCTTTTTTTATTGCGTATTTATATCAATTATATAGTAAATAATAGATAAAAATGAACTATTTTTTTGGAAAAAACAGTTCATAATCTTTTGGTATATTTTTAAAACTCTCTAAGTTTTTACTTATAAAGCCATTTTTATTTAAAGCTGCATTTATAATAACTTTATTATATTCTAAAACATTTTCATCACATAAATACTCATATACATTTATCCACTTTGCATCTTCAATTTCATCAGTATCATTAATATTTATATTATATGAAAGTGCTTTGGCAGAACATAAAATATATAAATTAGATTGTTCAAATTGATGGGGATAAAAATGTCCTAAACTAATAATTGATTCAAATTCAACTTTTATACCTGTTTCTTCATATGTTTCCCTTGCCACAGCACTTGAAATTAGTTCACCATTATCTATGTGACCACCAGGAAGTTTATAGCCTATTTTTGATATTTTTTCTTTTATTACTAGAAGCTCTTCATTTTCATTTATGACAACAACTCCCACACCTAAAGTATGATTTACAGCAGTTGGTATTATGGCATCTTTTACTAATTGTTTTACCATAAATACATAATCATGTTCACATGTGTGAAACTCAAATCCATGTTTTACTGCAATTGGTATAAAACTACTTTTTGTTATATCAATAGTTATCCATATAAGTCTTCTTTGTTTTTTTAAACAGTAATTTATTAAATGTAGTAGATTTTTTTCAAACCCCATATTACTATTTGGCATTGTATTTTTTTCTACTGTAATTCCATTATATGGATCTAAAACAATATCGAAGCAGCCAATAGTTTCAATATAATCACTCATAAATAAACCTTTTAAAGTGAAATTAAATCAATTTAAGTAACTTTTAGCCAAAGTAACAACACCACTAATTATAAACTGTATTGCTAAAGCTCCTACAATTAAACCCATAAGTTTTGTAATAACATTTTGTCCAGTTTGACCAAGATATCTTTTAATATGAATAGAGTTTTTAAAGATAAAATAGAAAATAATAGCATTTAAACAATAAGCAACACTAATAGAAGCTAAATCTATAAAACCATCTGCTTCATGTTTAAAAATAATAATTGTAGAAAATAGTCCCGTTCCAAAGACAATAGGTATCGCAATTGGAATAATCGCTAACTCTTCATTTAATTTATCTTCATCATTTGATTTTACTTTTATATTTCCACTTATCATAGAAAGTGCCATAAGCAAAAGTACTAATCCACCCATTACTTTCAATGAATTAATATCTAAACCAAATACTTTTAATACAAACTCACCAGCAATAATAACAACAAAAAAAGAGATAATTATTGTATATGTAGTTTTATAAGCTACTTTGTTAATCTCTGTTTTTGTTATATTTGGACTTAATATTGATAAAGCAACAGCGCTAATTCCAATAGGATCCATAATAGCAAAAAATGTAATTACTTCTTGCAGAAAATTAGCTAAGTAATCTTCCACTTATGCCATCCCACCTTTTGCATTATATTTCTTTTCTAATAAATATCCTAGATAACTTAGTGAAAATGTTATACTTAAATAAACTAAAGCAATAACAATCCATGTTTCAAAAGGAGAAAATGTGTTTGAAACAATTTCTCGTCCAACTTTTGTTAAATCTGTAATTGCAATAACAGAAACTAATGAAGAGTCTTTTACAAGTGCAATCATCTCTCCAACTAATGTAGGAAGTACTCTTTTTAAAGCTTGAGGGAAAATTATATGTTTCATTGCTTGAAAATGTGATATTCCAAGAGAATTGGCAGCTTCTAACTGTCCTTTATCAATTGATTGAATTGCTCCTCTTAAAATCTCTGCCATATAAGCACCAAAGAAAATCCCAAGAGATAAAACCCCCGCAACAAATCTATCTAATTCGAAAATATTTGCAATTATAAAATAAAACAAAAATATTTGAACAAGTAGTGGAGTACCTCTTACTAAGGTAATATAAACTGTTGCAATATCCTTTAAAAACACATAAGAAGATAACTTCATTAAAGCAGTAATTATACCTACAAAAAAAGTCAATATTGCAGCAAAAAATGAAATTTTTAATGTTGTCCAAAGACCAATAAGTACTGGACCTGGTTTTGTAACAGTTTTAGAAGCCACATAATCAAACTCATAAATTTCTGAGCCTACTTCATACTCTAAAATATAACTACTATCAATATTTAAAAAAGTTTTTCCATCATCATTTTTTAAGAAGTATTTTCCCTCTTCTTCCATCAATACACCACCTGTTGGTGCAGTAACATTTACAGTTTTTTCATAGACGAAATATTTTGGGATAGAAGTCCACTTCCACTCATAATTCATATTTGAAGCAGCCGAATATAAAAAATATCCAACTGCTAGATAAAAGGCAAAAGCAATAATGTGCCCTAACGTTTTATTTTGTGCTAATGATTGTTTCTTACTCATTATTTACTGAACTCTTTTTAGCCAATTTGTATCAACTAACCACTTTTCATATAATTTTTGGTGAAAATCTACTAACTTGTCTTCTTTAATCTGTCTCATGAAATTATTTAACCAATTTAAAAAATCAGGATCTCCCTTTCTAATTGCAAAACCAAGAGGTTCAAATGTCAAAGGTTTATCAAGATGAACTACTCTTCCTTTTCCTTTATCAGACATAAATAAAATATTATAAGGTTGGTCATAAATAAATGCATCTGCTTTTCCATTTAACACTTCTGATATTCCATCTGCTTCTGTTTCAAATGTAATAATTTTAGCATTTTTGAAAAATTTTCTAGCAACAATCTCACCTGTTACACCTGTTCTTGTCGAGATAACAAAATCTTTTTTATCTAAATCTTTATACGATTTGATTTTTCCTTCATGCTCTTTTTTCATAAGAATAGTTTGACCTATAATTACATATGGAGTTGCAAAGTTAACTTTTAAATTTCTTTTTTGAGTAATAGTCATACCTGAAATAATAATATCAAATTTATCAGATAGTAAACCACCTATAATCCCATCAAATGATGTAGGAACAAGCTTTAATTCTACACCCATATCTCTAGCCATCTTTCTTGCCATATCTACATCATAGCCTATGATTCTTCCTCTTTTATCTTTCATCTCAAAAGGCATATATCCAGGATCAAGCCCTACTCTTAACTCTCCTCTTTGTAAAATTTTATTTAAAGTAGAGTTTTTCCATACATTAATATCACCTGCAAATAAAGATGCATTTAATATTAACATTAAAACTAATAAAAGTTTTTTCATTCATTTTCTCCTTATAATATTAGTGACTTAAAATTTCGTTTAAGAATTTTTTAGCTCTTTGGCTTTTTGGATTTTCAAAAAATTCAATAGGAGAACTTTCTTCTACAATTGCACCATGATCCATAAATACAATTCTATCTCCTACTTCTTTAGCAAATCCCATTTCATGAGTAACACAAACTAAGGTATAATTCTCTTTTGCTAAATCTTTCATAACAGATAATACATCTCCAATAGTTTCTGGATCAAGAGCAGATGTAGGCTCATCAAAAAGTATTACTTTTGGCTTCATTGCTAAACTTCGTGCAATCGCGACTCTTTGCTTTTGTCCACCACTTAAATCAGCTGGATATGCATTTGCTTTATCTTCTAGCTTTACTTTTTTTAAAAGTTCAATTGCTATTTCATGCGCATCTTTTTTTGAAATATTTTTAACTAAGGTTGGAGCTATTGTAATATTTTCTAAAATTGTCAAATGTGGGAAAAGATTAAAATGTTGGAATACCATTCCTACTTCACTTCTTATAGCTTTTAAATTTTTTTTACTATTATGAATATGTAAATCATCAACTATAATTTCACCATCATCAACTTCTTCAAGGCCATTAATACATCGAATAAGTGTAGATTTACCAGAACCACTAGGTCCACAAACAACTACGATTTCACCTTGCTTTACTGAAAAATCTATATCTTTTAGTACATGAAAATCATCAAAATATTTATTGATTTTATTCATTTTTATTATTTCATTATTATCCATTAGCTCTCTTTTTTGAAAAATAGAAGCTATTATTTTACTGTATAGTCATTTAAAGGCAAATTAATGGATAATTTTTATATGACTAAAAAGATTATTTATGATTTTTTTAAATGCTTCTTTAATGCAACTATTTAATTATATAATGATTACTTAATTAAAAAAAAGGAAGTCTTATGAAAAAGTTTCTATATATAACAGATCAAGACGAATATACTGATCATAGTTTTATTGGTGCCTTTTTTGAAAAATATCTAGGTAAATATTTTGATACAAATATTCTTTACTTTTCTGAATTTAAATCAGATTTTGAAAGAAAAGATGAACAAAGATTTATACTGCCATTGAAATTAAAAAAAGAATTACTAGATGAGTTATCAAAAAATGGTATAGATATAAACTCATATGATTATATTGTAGTAAGAAATGATTTTGATACTTTAAAACACATATTAAAAAGAAAAATCAAACACAATTATAAAGTTGGATTTAGATTATCTTTTTCAAAAAGAATTGTAAAACTACAAGAAGATGAAGTTAATAATAAAAAAAGTATTTTTGATGTTATAGGAAATAGTATAAAAACAATAAGTGAAACAAATCTTATAAATGAGTGTGATATTTTTATCCCTACTTCTGAACATATAAAAAAAGAGTTTTTCCCAAACATAAAAATAAAAACTTTTTCAATTCCCCCGGCAATTGACCCAGAAATTTTATATGAAAATATTCAGCATGTAGAGGATTTTAAAAGATTTTTTTATGCAGGAACATTAGATAAACTTAGAGATTTTGAAACAATACTAAAAGCATTTAGTCAAATAAATAGCAATCAATTTAGACTCTCAATCTCTACAAAAGATCCAGAATATGCAAAGAAAATGCTTTCAAATTTTCCTAATTTAAAAAATTGCGTAGAAGTTTATAATGCAAGAACAAAAAGTGAACTTTTACAACTAATTGCAAAAGCAGATGTAGGATTATCCATCTTACCTGATATTGCACTATTTAATAGTTCAACACCTGTTAAAATTCTTGATTATTATTCTAGTGGTATTCCTTGTATTATGACAAATAGTACAAATAATCAAGAGCTATTTAAAAGTGATATTGAAGCTTGGTTTTGCAAATTTGATGAAAATTCAATAAAAGAAAAACTTGAAGAGATTATTAGTTTATCTAAAGAAGAAGTAGCACAAATAGGAATAAATGGACAAAAAAGATTACTTGAAGTAAGAAATCATGAGAAGATATCTAAAAATTTTGCTTTAGAATTAGATTTATTATAAGAAGGATTTAATCCTTCTTATCCCATGAAATAAGTGCCCATTGCACATAATCTTGTTCTTGTTTTTTTCTTAAATCCAAAGAGTCATAATAGTGTTCTAAACGTTTTATCTCTTCATCGTTTAAAGAGCCTAAACTCCAAGAAATAGAGTCAACAAACTTTTGTTTTGATTTATAAATAGTATTTCTTCCCTCACTATCAATAAAATTAACTTCTGCTTTAATTCCTAGTGAATATAAAATATTTACCACATAAATATAATCAGGCTTTTTTATGATATCTTTGTTTAGTACATCCAAAATTTCATCACTTACAAAAGAGCCACCTTTTTTATATGAAATAATAACTTTTTTATTTGCTTTGTCATTTAATTTTATCAAAGCCTCTTTCATATCTTTTACTTCCATTGATCTTGAAGCAATAACTAAATCTGCATTTGGAACATCACTCCAATCATCATACCAAGACTTATTGATTGTTTTAATATTTGTTATATCACTTTTTTTTGCATTTTCATTTAATAGTTCTAACATCTTTGTTGAATAGTCTAAACTATAAACTTTTTTTAATTTTGGTGCTAATTTTAAAGATAGATTTCCAACTCCACAACCAACATCTAATAGTGACTCAATCTCTTGTAAATCCAATCTTTGAATAAACTGTTCATTATATACTGATTTGTGAACTCTTTGATTCATAGAACTAGCTTTTTCATCCCAAGCCTCTTTTGCTTTTGGTTTAAAAGTTGTAAGCTCTTTTTGTTTTTTATAAAGTTCGTTAAAATCTATATCTTCATACTTCACGATAAATCCTTATTGTGCTTTTTTTGACCAATATCCTGCAATAATTGAACCTGAGATATTGTGCCATATACTAAAAATAGCTCCTGGCAAAGCACTTAATGGTGTAAAATACTTTGTAGCAAGAGCAACTGCTAAACCTGAGTTTTGCATACCAACTTCAATTGCGACTGTTTTACATACTTTATGATCATATCCTAAAAGCTTTGAGATATAGTATCCTCCAAAAAGTCCAATAAAATTATGTAATATTACTCCAATAAACATAGAAATTGCAATACTACTTATTCTTTCTTGATTTAAACCAATTACAATTGCAATTATAAAAATAATAGAAATTATTGATAAAAAAGCAAACAACTCCTCTCTTTTTGCAATATATTTATGAAAAAAGTGATTTATTACAAGACCTAAAAGTACAGGTAAAAGAACTATTTTCATAGTACTTAAAAGCATACTTAAAACTGGTACAGGTACAGTTTGCCCCACATAAAGTAGTGTTAAATATGGAGTTATTATAATTGATAAAAGTGTTGAAACTACTGTCATTGTTATAGATAAAGCAACATCAGCTTTTGCTAAAAAAGCAATAACATTTGAAGCTGTTCCACCTGAAACAGCACCAACTAAAATCATTCCTACTAATAACTCTGTAGAAAAATTTAAAAATTTAGAAATAACAAAAGCAGCCAAAGGCATAAGTAAAAACTGTAAAAGTATAGTAATTGCAACTATTTTTGGTTTTGTTAAAACTCTTTTAAAGTCCTCAACTTTTAAAGTAATACCCATACAAAACATAATAAAAACTAAAAGTGGAATAATCCAACTTTTAAAACCAACCACAGCCTCAGGCTGAAAATACGCAAAAATTGATACTAAAATTGCCCATAAAGGGAATAACATTGAGATTTTTTTAATCATTATCTATCCAAATTTTTTCCATATTTTACAAAAAAAGGTTTAAACTTTCTTGTATAATCTTGCTTTTATACTTATTTTATATACTCTTTTACACTAATCACTTCTGAAAAAACAGTTTTTAATGCTGCCATATAAGAGTTATGAACTGTTTTTGCAGGAATTTTCTCACCTAAAAACTCTAAATCTTTTGTAGCACAAGCATCACTTAAGACTGTACATTTATAAGCTAAATCAAAAGCTGCTCTTGTTGTAGAATCAATACACATGTGACTCATCATACCACAAATAACTAACTCTTTTATATCTTTTTTTTCAAGTTCTTCTTTTAGTTTAGTTTTTAAAAAACTATTTGGAAAGTTTTTCTTTATTACAATTTCACTTGATAAAGGAGCTACATTTTCATGTATGTTTACACCTTTTGTATCACAAACAAAGAAAGTTGCATCTTTTTTTGTATTTATATGTTGAATATGAAAAACTGGTAATTTATTTTTTCTAAAATATGTTAAAACTTCTTTTGCTTTTAAACTAGCTTCATTAGAGTTCACTAATGGATTTTTTCCTTTTTCAAAATAGTCATTTTGAATATCTATAATTAATAATGCTTTATTCATAAATTTTCCTTTCTTTGACTAAATAGTCAACTGAAAGTATAGCAAAGTCTTGACTGATTAGTCAAGACTTTTAAAATTTATTTTTTAAGTGTGTTTAAAAATAGTTCTAGTTGAGAAATACATGTTGTAAAACAACTTGCATCTTGAGACTTCTTTGCAGTGCCTATACACCCTTCAATTGAAGCTACTATATACATAGAGAGTGCTTTTGTGTCATTGTGAGAGATTTCATTTTTTGCTATTGCTTTATCTAATACTTTTTCAAAAATATTTTCAAATTTTTTATAAACAATCTCTAAAGCTACTTTAAAATCCTTGTCAATAGGAGATAATTCTTGCATAAGATTATTTAGTTTACATCCAGATGTAAAATCAAAATTATCTCTTTTTTTTATCATCTGCATCATCTCATCACAGATATTCTCTTCATACTCTAATAATACACCATATTTATCTTCAATATAAGCATTTACTTTTTCATTTATAACTGCAAGAGCTAACTCTTTTTTAGACTTAAAGAAGTGATACATACTTCCTTTGTTCATATTTGCTTTTTTTAAAATCTTATCAACAGAAGTTGCAGAGTAGCCATGATGATATATCTCATCAAAGGCTACTGTTAGAAGTTTTTCTCTTGTGTTATTCATACTAAATTCTTAATCTTTTTTTGTATAGACTTTAAAACTCCAAGCTGGGCTTTTAATTCTATCTTCTTCTAAAATAGCTTCATAATCTTTTTGCTCAATTAAATCCCAAGAAGAGAAATCAATCTCTTTAAGATAAGCATCTGCTTTACCTTCAAAGTCAACCTCGCTTAAATACATTTTATCAACATAAGGAAATAGTGTTTCATAGATATTTGCTCCACCTATTATAAAAAGTTCTTCTTCGCCATTTGCTCTTGCAAAATCAAAAGCATCTTGAACTTCACTAAAAGTATGTACACCCTCATGGCTAAAGCCAGTTTTACTTAATACTAATGAAGTTCTATTTGGAAGAGGTTTTCCAATACTTTCAAAAGTTTTTCTTCCCATTAAAAGATGATGTTCTGAAGTAATATTTTTAAAGTTTTTAAAATCCTCTGAGATATGCCAAAGCATTTTATTGTCTAAACCAATCTCCCAATTTTTACCATATGCAACTATCATTGAAATTTTCATTATACTGCCATCTCCCCTTTAATTGCTTCATGACACTTGTAATTTACAAGTTCAAAATCACTCATTTTAAAATCATTTATATTTTTTATTTCTTTATTTATTTTCATTTCTGGTTTTTCATATGGTGTTCTTGTAAGTTGTAGTTTTACTTGCTCCATATGATTTGAATAAATATGTGCATCCCCAAAAGTATGTACAAAATCCCCTACTTCAAGTTCACATACCTGAGCTATCATCATAGTTAAAAGTGCATATGAAGCGATATTAAAAGGAACACCTAAAAATACATCTGCACTTCTTTGATATAACTGACAAGATAGTTTATTATTAGCTACATAAAACTGAAAAAAAGTATGACAAGGTGGTAGTGCCATATTCTCAATTTCTGCTGCATTCCATGCATTTAAAATGATTCTTCTACTATCTGGGTTTGTTTTGATTTGATTAATTACATCTGCTAATTGGTCAACTTTTTTACCATTTGCACCTTCCCAACTTCTCCATTGACTTCCATAAACTGGACCTAACTCTTTTATGGTATCAGTATTTATATAACCTAAATCTTTACCTTGTTTATTGGCATTTGCAGTCCATACTGTTTTTTTATCTATTAGATTTTCTCTTTTGTCATCAAAATGAATTTCTGCAAGTCTTCTTTCATCTGTACTTCCTTCAATAAACCATAAAAGCTCACTAATAATTGCTTTTAAATGTGTCTTTTTCGTAGTTACTAAAGGAAAACCTTCACTTAAATCAAATCTCATTTGATATCCAAAAACAGAAGTTGTACCAGTGCCTGTTCTATCTTCTTTTTTTATTCCCTTATCTAAGATATGTTGTAATAAATCTAAATATTGTTTCAATTATCTTCCTTATTTAAGTATTCATACAAATACAAGTATTTTCTTAATTCTTTTAAACTTTCATACTCTAATCCAGTTTGAATCCATCGTTGAATTTCACTTGGAATAGTTAAAGGTTCTAAAAGTTGTGCTTTTTTCTCTTTTGATATTTTACCATGTTCAAATAAAAGTGAGATATGAGAAAGAATAGAAGTTATTGCTAAATCTCTAATTTGTGATATTTCTTCTACTGTTTTTTCATCTTGTATTAATTCAAAAGTTTCTAAATAGGTTTTTGTAAGTTTTTTTAAAGGGATTTTATCTTCTAACTTTTCACCAAACTCTTTTTTTATACTTTTACATAAGCTTAAAAAACTCTTGCCATATTTTTCATATTTTACAAGACCAACGCCATTTATATCAAGCATATCTTCTTTTGTAAGAGGTAGTTTTGAAGCTAACTCTTTTAAAGTTTTATCTCCAAATATAACATAAGCTGGTACTTCATGCTCTTGTGCTAACTCTCTTCTTAAGCTTTTAAACTTTTCATATAACTTTTCATCAAAACTTAACTGTGTATTCTCTTCTTCAAATTTTTGAGCAATACCTAACTTATCACTATCTATTAGAAGTTTTTCTTTGCCTTTAAGGATTTGCATTCCTAAACCACTTATTTTTAAGACTCTAAATTCACCTAAGTTAACTGCTTTTATATCTATTAGTTTATCAGCAATTGCTATCCATTCATTTTTACTTTTATCACTTCCCAAGCCATAAACATTTAGTCTGTCATGTCCAAACTCAAGAAGTTTTTGATTTTTTGAGCCTCTTAAAATATCAATAATATGATTTGTTCCAAAACGCTGTTCGCTTCTATAAACAGCACTTAAAAACTTTTGTGCATCAACACTTACATCAACTTGTTCAATCTCACCTTTTGTACAGTTATCACACAAAGTCTTACAATCATCAATCTCATCTTCAAAATAAGAAGCAATAATCTTATGACGACAATTATTTGATACACAATATCTATACATAGCTTCAAGTTTATCAAGTCCAGTTTGTTTATAGCCTGTATCAATTGCATCTTCTATTTGTATTTTTCTTTTTACCTCATCAGCTTTTGAATAGAGTAAATAAACATAAGACATATCACCATCACGACCTGCACGACCTATTTCTTGATAATAGTTCTCTAAGGTTTTAGGTAAACTTGTATGTATTACAAATCTAATATTTGACTTATCAATACCCATACCAAAAGCAATAGTAGCTACTACAATATCAATCTTTTCATATACAAAATCATCATAAACCTCATCTTTGATACTTGGGTTTAATCCTGCATGATATGCCTTTGAAGAGTAGCCATTTTCACACAAAAACTGCGCTGTTGATTCTGCTTCTTTTCTTGTAAAAGTATAAATGATTCCACATAAGCCTTTGTGAGTTTTAAGAAAATTTAGTATTTGCTTTCTACCATTTGTAATTCGTGATTCTACTTTTATATCAAGATTGTTTCTATGTGTTTTAGCACGAAAATGTTTAGCATCATTGAGTTTTAAACTTGAAGCAATATCAGCTTCTACTTTTTTAGTTGCAGTTGCAGTAAATGCAGCAATACAAGTATCTGGGAAAAATCTTTTTAGCTTATCAAGATTTCTATACTCTGCTCTAAACTCATGTCCCCAAGCACTTACACAATGGGCTTCATCTATAACAAAATAGTTAATATTGATTCGCTGTAATACTCCTACAAACTCATTTGAGGTAAATCTTTCAGGTGCTACATAGATAAATTTTAGTTTACCTTCAAAAAGCTTTTGCATTGTAAAACTATTTTCATCATTTGTCTGAGAAGAGCTTATCATCTCTGCTTTTATATTTAAATCATTTAGTGCTTTTACCTGATCTTGCATAAGTGCAATAAGAGGAGAGATTACTACTGTTACACCATCCATAAGCAAAGTTGGCAATTGATAACAAAGTGACTTACCGCCACCAGTTGGCAAGATAGTTAAAACATCTTTTTTTTGGATGATACTATCTACAACCTCTTCTTGGAAACTTCTAAAGTGTTCATGACCAAATATATCTTTTAGTATTTTGTGTTTATTATTCATTTAAAGATTTTATCATAGCTTGGGTTATGGGTGTATGAAAGATTTGATAATAAAGAAGATGATAAGAAATTTCAACTTTTAAATAATATTCTTGTAATATATTTGAAAAATTATATTTAAAGAGTTATGATGGAATTAGTTTATTTTTTTATAAATTAATATTTTAATCACCTTTTAGGAAATAATCTTGATTACAAAACTCAAAGTCTTTTTTTATAATTTCAATGGGATAGGGTTTATTTTGTTTTAGTTCTAGTGATTTATTTAACGTATGTTCTAAATATGTTTGATTAGTTCAATATTCTTCTAAAAAACTTTTTAAAATATATTCTACATATTTTGCAATTATAGACCTTTTCCTTTTAATATTTTTTGATTTGTAATATAAACC
>NZ_JBSRRO010000049.1:0-19851 GCF_055140965.1 Malaciobacter sp. | reverse complement strand
CTTTTACTATTTTAAAACCATTTGGATCTTCATAGTTTAAATAGTTGTTATTTTCAAGTTTTCTATTTGGGGGATATAAAATACAATTGCCATTAAAATCAAAAATATAATAATATCCTCTTTTCTCATTAAACTTTACACCTCTTAAAGAGTCACCTATTAGTTTTATTATTTCATTATTGGTTTTTTTATTTTTATGTTCTTTATAAATATTCATAGCTATTTCATAAGATTCATTAATTCTATTTTTAATATTTTTTTCAATTGTTGGAATAACGCTAGTTTGATTTTTTAAAATTCTGTCATAAACTCTTTTTACTTCGCTTTTTACTAAAGCTTTTTGATTTTTAATATAATCAGCTTTTAAATCTATTGAATCTTTTTTAAACTCTTCAATGTTATTAAAAATCATAAAAAGAGTAAATATAAAAGAGACAAAAATTGTTACAAGTGGCATTGCATACTTTACTAATAATAAAAGTTTTTTTTCTGCACTATTTTCTATCATTAAAATCCTAAAAAATTGTTATATTTGTAAGTAATGTATTTAAAAAATTATAAATTAATTATCAGATATAATACTATTAGTTACTTTTTTGTCACTATTATAGTTTTAAATAATTAATATAAGTTTAAAATTAAGAAAAATAATTAGAATTTTTTATTAAAAATAAGCTATTCAACACTAAAGCTTTTTTCTTTAAAGTTAAAAGTAATTTTTTTGATTTTCATAGCATCTTCTGGAATATATGTTTCTAAGATAAAGCTATCTTTTTCTTTTGTTAGAAAAGTTTCTAACTCAAATACTTTATCCCTAAAAAGAATAACTTGAAACTGTTTTTTCACAATTTGTCTCAAATCTTCCCCTACTTCTAAATATATCTCTTCTTCATTTAAAAAATAGTTCTTCTTAAAACTTTCATTATAAATAGTTTTTCTTAAGTTTTGATGTACACTTAATTTTTCATTTTTATCAAATATCTTGTTATAGTAGTTATATTTTTTATTTCTTATGCT
Source organism: Malaciobacter sp. (assembly GCF_055140965.1). Next base: position 18,834 of record NZ_JBSRRO010000049.1, on the reverse strand, counting down.
ATATAAGTATTCTGATAATTTATCTATGCAAATTTGATTTGAGTCCAAAATTTTTGTATCTATTTTTTCATATTTACCCAAATAACCTTTTTCAATAAGCTTTTCAAAGCGATTTTTGTGTAAATTAGAGTAAAATTTAAAAATAACATCATCATAATATTTAACAAAATATTTTATAAACTCAAAACTAATACAAAGTTTTGTTTCTTGAAGTAAATTTTCATCAATAAATACAATTACTTCTTTTTTAATACCTTTATTTAAACTTTTTGGTAAGTCTACAAGCTCCAAATTTACAAAGAAACTATCTTTTATATTTTTTTCTAATAAAGAGTAAAACTCTTTTGATTCTTTTATTAGTTTATTTTTTTCATCACGAGATTTTACAATTTTCTTTACTATTTCTTGTTCTCCATCACTTGTTTCAACAAGAAAAGAAAAAAGCTCATTATCTTTTAAATCAAGTAAAGTAACAAACTTATTTCCATCAATAATAGGAAAAAGAGGAAAAGTAGAATCAATTAATTTTACTTGAGCTATTTTCAACTTTTTATCAAAAACTTTTCTTGATATTTTAAATATTCTAAATCTAGTTAATACACTATAATATTGCATAACTAATAAAGCAAAAAGAAGAACGAAAAAATATAATTCCATTTTGTTCCTTAGTTATCCCATAGGATATAAAATCTCATTTTGTATTTTCTGTATATTTTCTAATAACTCTTTATCTATTTTAAAGTTCAATGCTTTTAAAGAATCATCCAACTGTTCATGTTTTCTAGCTCCAATAATTGTAGAAGCAACAAAATCAAAATGTTTAGAATAAGCAACTGCTAATGTTACTGGTGAAATTCCATACTCATTTGCTAAAGTTACATATCTTTTTGTAGCCTCAATAGTTTTATCATTTACAAATCTTTTTGCCATAGCTTGAACTCTTGGACTTTTATTTTTCATATAAATACCAAATCTAGCTTCATCAGGGAAAAGTCCACTGTTATATTTTCCTGCTAAAACTCCCCCTGCAATTGGAGAATATGGAAGTAATGAAATATTCTCTTTTTTACAAACATTTGCTAATTCATCTAAAAATCTTGGATTTAATAATGAAAAATTATTTTGAATTGATTGAAATCTTGTTAAATTTTTATGTTTTGAAGTCTCATTTGCTTTAGTAAGTCCATATGCACTATCATTTGAAGTACCAATATATCTTACTTTTCCTTCTTTTATAAGCGCATCAAATGCCTTTAAAGACTCTTCAATAGGTACAATTGTATCAGGCCAATGCATTTGATAAAGGTCTATATAATCAGTATCTAATTTCTTTAAACTTTTTTCAACTGCTCTTTTTATATGAAAAGAGTCAATTGCAGTAAGCCCATGTCTAACAGGAGGAACAAACCATCCAGAAGCAGCTCCTGCTACTTTTGTAGCTAAAATTATAGAATCTCTTGGCTTTGTTTTTATCCATTGTCCTACAATCTCTTCTGTAATTCCTGCATCTTTAGCATTTGGTGGAACAGGATAAAGCTCAGCAGTATCAAAAAAATTGATTCCGAAATCATATGCTTTATCCATTATTTTAAATGCTTCTTCTTTAGTAGTTGTACTTCCAAATGTCATTGTTCCTAAGCAAATTGGAGTAACTCTTAATCCACTATTTCCTATATATCTATATTCCATAATAACTATTACCTTTTGTATAAGTTAGCATGAGTATAACAAAAGGTTTCATAAATTATTATAAGAAATATTATTTTATTCCATTATACATATCTCTTTTTTAAACATATGCACAATAGTATTATATGCAACTACTAAAACAATCATTGTTAAAACCAGACTAAAAAAGTATGAAAAGAACTCGTAAATATCCTTGTTTGTTAACTCATACATCAAAATTGAAGCAAGGGCAATTGTAGCCATAGGAAAGGTAAATGCCCACCAAGATATAAAAAATTTAATTTTTACAAAATTTTTATACATAAAAAAAATCAAAAAAGTAAAAAACAATCCTAAATTAAATAATATTAAAGCAAAAAAATCCAAACTGTGTGTCATTTTATAATATGCAATAAGACCAACAGATGGTGGTGCTATTAAAATAAAAAGTGTTGGCATAAATTTTGGTGCAAACTGATTATGAAAAATTATTCTATTTAAAATAATTGATAACATAATAATCCAAAAGAATATACCAATTGAAAAGAAAAACATCAAATACATAGAGTCTAAGTGATTTGTCCCAACAACAGGAACAATTAAGTTTCCAACAATAGGAATAAACCAAGCAGGATTTGAATGTTTCATCTCTAAATTATTATTTATCCAATATTTCAATGTATTTAAAGTAAAAAATAGATGTAAAAATAATCCAAAATAAAAAAGTATATTTGAAATATCAATACTATTTTTATAAATTGCAGACATTAATAAAAAAGAGATAGAAATTGCTGCAAAAAAGTTTATTCTAATTGGATGTGAAAACTCTTTTTTTACTTCAGCTAAATACATAAATAGTTTAATTACATATGTTAATACTACAAAAATAAATATAATTGTTGTTATAGTTTTAAGTACTAAATAAAAAAAAGAGCTTAATCCTAAAACTTCATGTGCTCTTTCATAAACCAATGTTAATCCACCAAGTCCCATTATAACAGCAAACATCATAACAGGAAAAAACTGTAATCTATTTGATGGAATAGATTTTATTGTTTCATCGCTCATTAAAAAAACCTTTTAAGATAAAATTATTTATAATTAGCAAAAAAAGGATTTTATATGGCAAAAAAAGCTTTAGTTAGATTAAGTAATCAAAACCTATCATTTGAAAATGACAGAGGTCAAAATCTTAAGCTGTTAAATATAAATCCAAATAGTATGAATTTAGATGTAGCTATTTATGAAAAAAATCTATTTATCAAAAACAGCACTATTGCATTTGCACATATTCCTAAAAAACTAAAAGCAAAGATTAAGCCTTTATGCTAATTAAAACATAATTATAACTTATCATTCTTAAATAAATTTTACTTATATATAAGCTTAGATTATAATCATTGATTTTTCATTTATTTTTTTATGTTAAAATAATATTTAAAAGGTATTTAATGAATTGGTTAGCACATATTTTTTTATCAGAACAGCATATTGATTTTCAATTGGGTAATTTTTTAGCAGATCCTCTTAAAACTAGGCTTTGGAATCATGCAATCAAAGAGTTAAAAGAAGGTGTTAGAGTACATAAAATTATCGATTCATATACAGACTCAAATAAAATAGTAAAAAAAAGTAAAGCAAGACTAAAAGAGAAAGGTTTATTAAAATCAATTGTTATTGATTTGACTTATGATTATTTACTTACAAAAAATTGGGAAAAATTTTGTAATATTCCAATTGAAAAATTTTCGTATGATTTTTATACAAAAGCAAATAAAAGAGCTATTTATTTTCCAAAAAGAGCAAATACTCTTATAAAAGGTCTTATAAAAAGAGATCTTTTAAATAAATATCAAGATTTAGAACATCTTAAAATAGCTTTTGAAAGAATCGATTTAAGATTGTCAAAAAGGCTTCTAGCAAGGGATACAGCGATTAGTTATTATGATGCAGTTTGCGATAATATCATTTTATTAGAAGAAGATTTCTTAGAGTTTTTTCCTATGCTTTGTGATATTGTAAAAAAAGAAATAAATAGAAAAAAAATCAAACACTGGAAGATTTAATTGAGTTTTTTATTTCTTCTAATTAACAAATAAATAAAAAATGGAGCCCCTACAAATGCAGTGACAACTCCAATAGGTAAAGCTGAATCTGTATTTAAGTTTCTTGCAATCAAATCACAAATAACTAAAAATATTCCTCCAAAGAAGAAAACAGGGAAAATAAGCTTTTCTGCACTTTTTTTATATATAAGTTTAATAATATGAGGAACAATAAGCCCTATAAAGCCAATAGGACCAACTATGCTTATAGATACACCCACACTTAAAGAGATTACTATAAGTAAAGTAATATTGGTTTTTTGTACATTTAATCCTTTTAAAAATGCTGTATCATTTGAGACTAAAAGAAGTTTTATATTAAATCTATTTTTAAATATCACAAAATATAAAATAATTGAAAAAATAAAAACTACAAAAGAATCAAAAAAACCAACCGTATCTAAGCTCCCAAGAGTAAATCTAACAATCGAATAGTTTTCTTGTAAATTACTAATATAAAAAACCAACATCAAAGCAGATGAATAAAAATAAGATAAAGAGATACCAATAAGCAAGATTGTATTTGTAGAGACTGCTATTTGATTTTTATTTATATATCTTGATATAAAATATAAAATCAAAATCGTAAAGATTGAACCAACTACTCCTGAAATAGACAAAACAAGTGTTGGAAAAAATACAATTGAAATTGCAGTAAACAAAGTAGTTCCACTTGCAATTCCTAAAGTGTATGGAGTAATAAGTTGATTTTTAAAAATTATTTGAAAAATCAAACCACTTAAAGCCAAAATAGCACCAACAAAAAAAGCAAGTAAACTTCTAGGAACTCTTAAGTCCCAAAATATCTTATAATCTAAAGTATCTTTTGAAAATAAATTCGTAAAATCTAAATCCACCTCTCCTAAAAAAGGAGTTATCAATAAAATTATTATGAAAAAAATATATAAAAGACTCTTTTTCATAAGTTTACCACCAAGTGGTCATTTACTTTTGATATTGAGTTTTTATAAAATTTGTTTAAATTTTTATTTGTAAAAAACTCTTCATTTTCACCAAAAAACTCTATTTTCCCATCTTTTAAAAAAAGAATTTTAAACTTTAATGCATATGCTAAATCAAGATTATGTGTAATAACTATTTTTTGATTTAAAAAGTTTGATTTAAAAATATCAAAAACTTCTTTTAATCTATTTATATCTAAATTTGCTGTTAATTCATCAAAAATAGTGATTTTTGCATTATGCATTAAACTTGAAGCCAATAATAATAATTGTTTTTCACCTGAACTTAAATCATTGCAGTATCTATTTTCTAATTTCTTTAAATTTAATAATAAAATTACTTTTTTCAATCTTTTTATATCTACACTATTTATACTTGAAAGCTCTAAAAACTCTTTTAATGTAATATACTCATCAAAAATTGATAGTTTAGGTGGGATATAGTTTATAAAGTTTGCGCGTTCTTGTTGACTTAAACTATTTAAATTTTTTTCATAAAGCTCAATTGCTTCACTTTCAATAAGTCCACAAATAACTTTTGCAAGAGTGCTTTTACCAGCACCATTCTCTCCTAAAATTACTAAATTTTCATTTTCATTTAAAAAAAAACTTATATTTTTTAAAATAAAATTACTATAATTACTTACTTTTAACATCAACCAATATCTTTTTATAATCTTTGATAAAATATTTAACTCTATGACTTGGAATACCAGCATACTCTTTATCAATAGCATAAATATTATCTTTTATACTTGCATTTATTGGTAATTTTTTCCATACATTAATTACCTCATCAAGAGCTTCTTTATCGTTTTCAAAAAAAGCTGCTAATATTATAACAATATCCGGATTTAAAGCTATTATTTTTTCTACATTTAATACAGGTTGAGCTTGGTTTTTAGAAATATATGCATTTTTATTGCCTGATGCTTTTAAAATGTCATTAAAATATAGATTATTTCCTGCAATAAAAATACTCTTTTTCAAGTTTTTACTAGGATGAATTACAATCATTATCTTTTGATTTGTGATTATATTCTCTATACTTTTTAAACTTTTATCTATTGAATAAATAAGCTCATTTGCTTTTTTTTGTTTATCAAACTCTTTACCTAAAGTTTTAATTGTATGTTTAATTGACCCTATTGTATCAGTTTTAAAAACTAAAGTTTTAATTCCCAAAGCTTTTAGATTGTTTATTAGTTTTTGATTATAGTTTTGTGTTAAAACAAGTGTAGGTTTTACTTTAAGTATTTTTTCTAAAGATACATTTGCATATCCACCTACTTTTTTAACTTTTTTTGACTCCTTTGGGTAGTTGCAATAAGCTGTATTTGCAACTACTTCTTCGCCTTTGTTTAAAGCATAAACTATCTCATTTATTGAAGGAGACAAGGTTACAATTCTTTGTTTTGCTAAACCTATACTAACAATACAAACTAAAAGTATGAAAAATCTCATTAAAAGCTAACCTTTAAACCAACATAAGCACTTCTTCCTGCTGTTGCATAACCATCTACTGTTTGGTAATATTTATCTGTTATATTATCAAGTTTTAAATATAGTTTTGTTTTATCATTGATTGAGTAATTAATCACAGAATTAAAAAGTGTATATCTACCTGTTTGTTCACCTTTACTATCAGTTTCATCATATCTTGTACCTATATAAGAACCATTTAAATTTAAATGAACTTTTGAAAAACCATAATAATCTAAAGAAAAACCTAATTGTCTTTTGGGTCTTCTAGCTAAAGGCTCTTTATCTTCATTTTCAGCACTTAAGTGAGTATAATTTAAAGAAAGTAAAGTATCTTGAAAAATTTGATTTGTATATTTTATTTCTATACCTTTAAATCTTGAATTTCCTGAAGTATTAACATATTGATTTGATTCCCATGAAACTAAATCTTCAACCTTATTATTAAAATAAGTAAAACTTAAATTTTTATAATCAAGCGTTAAATCATAACCTTTTGATTTTTCAGGTTTTAAATCAGGATTTGAAGTTCCCCAAGGATTTAAAATCTTAATAATATTTGGTGCAGTATATGCTGTTCCATAGTTTCCAGAAAATGAAAGTTCTTTCATAAAGTTATATTTAAACCCAACTTTTCCAGTTACTTTATCATCAAAATTTGAATAACTATCTTTTCTTAAAGTTTGATTTAAAATTAATTTATCAAAAGTATTTGTATTTGACAAAAATATTGCTTTATTTGTATTTTCATCTTCATTTGTAGTTTTATCTACTTGGTTATAATCTACTTCATACTTCTCATTTGAAAAACCAGCAATTATAAAATCTTTTTTATTATAAAAAATAGTATCTGTTAACTCTACTATTTTTGTTTTACCTTGATAATCTTTAACACCAAAGCTTGTATCTAAATTTGTTTTTTTAAATTTTGAAAATTCATACTTAACTTTAATATCATGAATCTTATACTTTTTTGTATAAAAAACTGAATATAGATTTGTTCTGCTTGTTGCTCTTTGTATTGCATTTGGAGCATTAAAAGCATCATACTCTACATTTGAATTAATATAATTATAAATAAACCCTATTCTATCATTTTGAGTAAAATAATAGTTTGTTTTTATACCAATATTTGTATTTTGATAACCATCTCTTTCAAATGCTTTTTCACTTTTTTTATCTTCTGTTTGAGAAGAAAAGCCATCAGTTAAAAATCTATTTGCACTAACTTTAAAATCATAATTATCTTCTTTATTTGATAAAACAATACCATATTTTTTTGTTAGGTAACTTCCAGCTTCTAAATTAACAGAAGCATTTAAACCTTTCTTAGCTGAACTTGTAATTATATTTATAACACCTGCACTTGCATCAGAACCATAAATACCACTATAAGCACCTTTTATAAGCTCTATTCTTTCAATATCAGAAGCCATTAAATTTTCAAAAGAAGCTCCACTTGTATTTGATGGGTCTTGATATCTTATTCCATCTACTAATACAAGTACTCTATTACTAGACATTCCCCTTACAAAAATACTTGAACTATTTCCTATTGAACCATTTGAAGTGAATGAAACTCCTGCTATTGAATTTAAAGCTTCACTAACAGTAGTAAATCTTTTTTCTTCAATCTCTTCTTTTGTAATTACTTCAACATTAGCTGTTACATCTTTTATTGATTGCTCTGTTTTAGAAGCACTTGTAATAGTAATTGGTGTAATATCATATTTTGCACATGCAGTTGTTGTAGCTATTAGTAAGCTTGCTACTAAGCTTGTAGATAGTTTCTTATTCTGTTTCATTGTGTGATTAATTCTCCCTAGATTATATTATTTGTTGAATAAAGTTTTATTGGTTTTAATTGTCTTAATAAAAGTATTTTATGTACTTTTACAAAAGTATATTTATTTAGTGTAAAAATCAAACTATATAAGCTTAATAGTTTAGATTCAATAGTTGCCAATAAAATAGTAAATAGCGTAAAATATCTTCTTTGCTTTTTCAAACTTCTCTCCTTTAAAAATTTTTGAAATTATATTGTTTAAAAATTAACTCTTATTTAATTAAAACTATTAGAAAATATTTCATCATATTTTAAAAGAAATTCCTTATAACAAACATCTTTATAGATTCCTTCTTTTAAGTTTATATATCTTTTTAATGCATAATATAAACATACATACAAAAGATAGCTTCTTATACACTTTAGTGTTATTTTTTTATCATATTCTTGTAAAAAAAAGTTTGCTTTGTTTTCATTAATACTATTTTTATCATAACACCAAGTCAAAACTATAATTGCTAAATCAAATCTATAATCACTAATACATGAGTTTGAGAAATCTAAAACTGTATTTAAGTTATCTTTGTAAAATAGTACATTATCAAAAAACAAATCAGCATGGATTAAAGAGTTTTTTTCTACTTTAATATCTTTTATATGTTTATACCTTTTGATAAACTCTTCATTATTATCAAGTTTATTTATTAAGGGTTTTAAATCAAAGTCATTGCTTGTTTTAAAATCTAAATTTATTGTATGAAGTTGTTTAAAAAAAGTAGCTACTTGCTTAAGGTTTTGAAAACTTGCTTCTTTTTTTATCTCTCCTTTTTTAAATGAAAAAAGTACTAAAGGTTTAATATATTTTCTTGAAATATCCAAAACAATAGGAGTTTTTAAATGCTCAATTGAGTTTAAAATCTTTATTTCTTCTTCTACTTTTTTAAAGCTATTGCTCTCATAAAGTTTTAAAACATAGGATTTATTATTTATATCTTTTAAAATATAAACCGTATCAGAAATTCCCTCTTTTGTATTTTTTATATCTACAAATATATATTTATCAAAAAAACTATTTATCTGTTTTAAATCTAATTTTGTTTTTACACCCATAATTACACAAAATCAATAAATAAAGTCATATATTTATCAACTCTCTCTTTCTTATAATTTAAGATTTTTTCACCTTCATAATTTAAATTTTCAAAAGTATAAATATCTTTTTTATCTTTTATAATATCTGTTTGCATACCTACTTTTGGACGCATATAAACTGTTGTAAAAGGAACTTTCCTTTTATGTAAAGGTCTTATAATAAAACTACTATCTCCAACACATAAAGGCTTTTTAACTTTTGCAGAAGCATGGGAAAAAGAAGTAACTCCAGGTATGACCTCACAGTTATCATAAATAGCTCTATTTTGTTCTTTTATAATCTCAAGAAGATAATAAACTGTACTATAAACTGCGCTATCTCCTAAAGTTACAAAACATAAGTCTTCATATAATTTAAATGAATCAAAAACTATATCCACTTGTCTTTGCCAATCTTCTTGTTTAAAGCGCATAGGAGAATACATAGGAATTATTGTTTTTTCAAAATTAAACTCATCCATTAGTTTTTTTACTATTTTATAAGTCATTGATTTTTCAAAACTATTATTTGCACTTTTTGTAGGAATACAAATCGCATCACAAGATTGTAAAGCCTTTAATGCTTTTAATGTGATTAGCTCATAATCACCAGGTCCTAAAGAAACCATATTTAATTTCATATATTTTCCTAATAAGTCATTGTTTTATGGCTAATACCAAGCATTTTAAAAGACTCTTTTATATTACTTAATATAATCTCTTGAGTTTTTGCTAACTCTAAAAGATTAAAATTCTCACCTTTTGTTAAAGAAGGAGCAATAAAAGATTCAAAACTATCACTTAAATCCTCTTTTATTTCAGTCATATCTTTAATATAGTGATTTCCACTAACTAAAAGAAGTGGTACAATTTGAACTTTTTTAAAACCTTTTTCTTTTATTTTTTGTTTTATTACATTATTTACTGCAAAATAAGGAAAAGCTCCCTCTAAAGAACAACTAAAATTTCTTTTGTCAATCATCTCTAATAATGAACTTGTATAATTTATAGAATCAATTCCTATAGTATTTAATTTTGGTGTTCCATGAATAATATATAAATTTGCAGTATCATCTTTACTTATTTGTTCATTTAAAGAAGTTAAAAAAGAAGTTGTATTTTTTGATGTTGTAAGTATTGCATTTGTAATTGCAAGATTTGCCATAGAAAACTGTTTAAATCCATCAACAATCTTTTTCAAAAACTCATGTTCATCAGTTGGATATATATTAACAGATACTATAACCACATGTTTAAAGCCTTGCATATCAACATCAGCTAAAGTTTGAGGAAGATTTTTATAAACTTCTTTTTTCTTTTTCTTTAAAAGTTTTATTACCATTCTTGAAGAAAATGAGGTAAAAACCTCACAGTCTGGATATGTTTGTTTTACTTTATCTTCTAAATCTAAATATTTTTGTTGTTCTATTACTGAACCAAAACAAGCTAAAACAATAGCTCTTTTTCTATTATAGTGTCTAAATCTTTTCATTAATTACTTCACGCTATTATATAATCTTGCTTCAACATAAGCACTTGATTTTAATGTATTTAAACTTTTTGCACCTGCAAGAACTGCTAAATCAATAAATGGTTCTAAAATAACAACACTCATATAAGCAAGAGAAAAACTCAATACCGAACTTAAGTTTTCAATACCAAAACCTTGTCCATAAAGTGCCCAAAAAGCAACCCAAGAAACAATCCCACCTTGATACATAACTGAAAGTCTTAAAGCATCTTTATAGTTTATATCTTTATATGCTGTTTTTTTAGGAATAATTTTATTAGCAATATACATCATTGCAAATAGAGGCATTAATAAAGTAGTTACATTTATAGTATATTGAGGTAAATCAAATGGTGCAAAAAACAAACCTTGAATTAATAAACCAAAAGCTAAACCAAAAGCAGTAGGTGCAGCTCCAAAGATTAAAAACAGTGTTGAACCTAAAATAAGATGTACTTCTGAAACACCTACACCATGATGAGGTAAAAGTTCAAAAAACATAAATACAAAAACCGTAGCTAAAACAGTTTTTACAATAGTAGGTAAAAATCCACTTTGTTTAATACTATTGATTACTAATTTTGTAGCAATACCAAATGAAACGGCAGCCGTCCCATAACTTAAAACCATTTTTGCGCCTTGCACAACTCCTGCTTCTATATGCATAGATAGTCCTTTATTATATATAAATTTCAATTATGAAATATTTGTATGTTAAGTAATGATTATTTTGTTAATAATAGTAAAATTTGAGATTTTTTTGGTGGATCTAAAGAGTTTATTTCGTTTTCATAAGCTCTTTTGTGGTATAAATTATTATTAGTTTCTGCTGTACATAATTTATTAATTGTCGAGAACATCGCAATTGTTGACAATTTAAAATAACGCTTATTATACCCTCTAAGATTTTTCATAGCTAAATTTTAGCTAAAAAATTTTATAAAGAGGTAAAATGAAAGCTTTTGTTATATCTGCTATTGCATCAAATCAAGGTAAAACTATTTTAACTACTGCATTACTTTATCATTATAGAAAAAGTGTGCGTCCTTTTAAAATAGGTCCAGATTATATAGACCCACAATTTCATAAAGCTATTTGTGATACAAATTCAATAAATCTTGATACTTTTATGATGAATAAATCTCAAGTCAAATGGATTTTTAATAAATATAATAATAAAGATATTTGTATTGTTGAGGGTGTAATGGGTTTTTATGATGGAATGGACAAATCTTGTTCTGCTTATGATGTTTCCAAACTTTTAAAAATACCTACTATTTTAATTCTTGATGCTAGTGGATCTTATATAACTATTAGTGCAGTTTTAAAAGGATTAAAAACTTATAAAAAAGACAATACAATCAAAGCAATTGTATTAAATAATATTTCATCAAGTATGCATTATGAGTTAATAAAAAGACAAGTAAATGAAGATTTTGATGATATTGAAATTTTAGGATGGATAGAAAAAAATCTTCCTTGCTTAAAAGATACACACTTAGGACTTGATTTAAATGATGCAAAAAAAGAGACTTTACAAAAGCTATCAAAAGAAGTTTTAAAACATATAGATTTAGAAAAACTACAAAAGATTTCAGCTTATACAAAAAAGAAAAATAATAATTATCCCTTTGAGAAAATTGAAAAAGTAAATAAAAAAGCAACTATTATAAAAGATGAGAATTTTTCATTTTTATATTATGATAACTTAAAAGTTTTAAAAGAGCTTTTCAATAAAGTGGAAATAGTTAACCCTAGTAAAGATGAACAAATAAGCAAAGATTCAGATTTTGTATATATCTTAGGGGGCTATATTGAAACACAAAAAGCATATGACAAGATTAAGAATTCAAAGAATTTTAAAGACTCTTTATTAAGGCATGTTAAAGATAAAAGGTACGTTTATGCTGAATGTGCTGGATTATTATTTCTTTCAAAAAATGTTGATGATAAGAAAATGATGAATATTTTAGATGTTAGTTTTACCCTTACAAATAAAAGAAATCGCTTAGGATATTATTATAATCAAAAGGGATTAAAAGGTCATGCTTTTCACTATACAAAACCAATTGATACAAAAAATGCAATTGATATTTTAAGTAAAAAAAAGAATTCTAAAGGAGAGTTTGGAGCTTGGAAAAAAGAGAATGTATATGGCACATATTTACATACAATGTTTAGAAATAATTTAAATATATTAAAGGATTACTTTGGAATTTAAAATAGAACAACCACCTATAAATTTAGGTGCTGATATCTCAAATAAATCATTTGAAATAATAAACAATGAACTAAAAGATTATGAAAAAATAGATGAGTTTACAAAAGAGCAACAAGAGGTAATAAGTAGACTAATTCATACGACTACTTGCTTTGATGAAGTACTAAATAATATCTATTTTTCAAAAGATTCTATTAAAAAAGTGCAAAACTTGCTTTTAAATGAAGCAAAAATAATAGTTGATGTAAATATGATAAAAGTTGGACTTAGTGATTTTTACTTAAAAAAGTATGACAATGAAGTTATTTGTTATATAAATGAGTCTTTTACTTATGAATATGCACAAAAAAATAAAACCACAAGAAGTTATGCAGCTGTAGTTGAAGCTATTAAAAGACATAAAGATAAGCCACTAGTTCTTGCTTGTGGGAATGCTCCTACATTTATTTATGCAGCTATTAATACTTTAATAGAGCAAAAAGTAGATTTAAACAATGTTGCTTTATTACTATTTCCTGTTGGATTTGTAAATGTAGTTGAATCAAAAGCTTATGCAAGAAAGTTTTGCGATACTTTTAATGTAGCTGGAATTATTATGCAAGGAAGATTTGGAAGTTCAACTATGAGTGTAGCCACACTTCATGCTATTTATAAACTAATCAAAGATTATGATAAGGATGAGAAGTATAATGGAAAATAAAAAGCTATTTAATGCAATGGGAAGTGAAGTTGCAGATGGTTTTACATGCAAACCAAAAAATTTTGATGCAAATAAGCCAATAATGCACCTAAAAACACAACTTTTTATTTGTGATGATGAAAGATGCGGAAAAGCTCATAAAGATAAAAATATCGCTGCAACATTAAGAGAAGTATTAAAAGAGTTAAATCTATCAAAAGGAAAAGATAGAATCAAGATAGTTAGAACAGGATGTTTTGGAGCTTGTAGATTTAGAAGTGTTGCAAATATTTATGAAAATACTAAAATCAATGGAAATATTAATAACAATGGAATTTGGCTTAAAAATATTCATAAATATGATAAAGATAAATGGAAAAGACTTTTTATTTCATTAAAAGAAAATAGAACTATTGATGAAATTGATGAGTTTGAACAAGTACCAATGAGTGATCCAAGTTTTTATAAATGAAAAACCAAAAAGTTTTAAGAAAAGGCTATACAACAGGTACACACGCTGTTGCATCATTTAGAAGTTGTTTAGATGTGTTGCTTGCTACAAATAAAGCGTGCATTACAAAAACAATAAAAATTAATAATGATGACTTAGATGTAACAAAAGGTTGCAAGATTATTGTAAGTTTGGACTTTTCTATTGAAAAATTTTTATTAAATCCCACATTTCAAAAAGCACAACTATTTAAATGTGAAACAAATAGCTTGGAAATTTATGCAGGAATTGGCGTTGGAGTAGTTACAAAAAAAGGTTTAAAAATTCCACCACCCTACCCAGCAATCAATCCTGCTCCTTTAAATGCAATACAAGACTATTTTAAGATAAAAACAAACAAGAGACAACACTTACATTTAAAATGTTGTATAAGTGTTGTAAATGGACAAGAGATAGCTAAACAAACAGCTAATGCAAAAGTTGGTGTTCTTGAGGGTATTTCAATATTAGGAACAACAGGAGTTGTAAAACCTGTTTCAAGTTCTGCATATATTGATTCAGTTAAAACACAAATAGAGTTTGCCATACAAAATAGATATGAAACTATCTATTTTACACTAGGTAATTCTGCTTTTAATATAGCTTGTTCAAAAGCAAATAAAGAAGCAATTATTGAAATAGGCAATTTTGTATATGATTCTATTGAAGTAGCAACAAATCAAAATGCCAAAGAAGTGATATTTTTATGTGGAATTGGGAAAATGACAAAAGTCTATCAAGGCTTTAAAAATACACATAATAGATTTGGTGTGATTGATTTTGATAAATTACAAGCTGATATAAAAAGAAATCTTAATTATGAAGTGGACATAGAAGCTACTTTAACCGTAAAAGGGATATCTCAAGAACTTGAAAAAGCAGGTTTAGTAAAAGAGTTTTATGAGATGATAACATTAAAAGCAAACAAACAAATAAAAAAGTGGTTTAAAACTTCAAATGTAAAAGCCATAATATTAGAAGAAAAAGAGGTTTTAGGATGGTAACTATTGCAGGAAATGGAATGGGAGAGTATGATTTTTCAAATCTTGATTTTGATATATCAAAATTTGATAAAGTTATTTGTGATTCAAATTTTTTAGAAGATGGCAAAAATATTATAAAATTAAAATACAAACAAGCAAAAGAGTATATTTTGCAAAACTATGAAAAAGAAGAGATTTTATATGTAGTAACTGGTTCACCTTTATTTTATAGTGCAGGAACTATTATTGCAAAAGATTTACCAAAAGATAGAGTAAAGATTATAAATAATACATCTTCAAAAAGTTATTTGTTAGAAAAACTATTTATTAGTGAAACAGATGTAAATACAATATCTTTACATGGAAGAGTTGATATTGACTTAACCAAGTTTTTACAAAATAAATATACTTTTATACTTTGTGATAAATTTACCATTTCAAGATTAAAAACTGCCCTACACTATTTTGAAGCAAACTCTATTTCTACTACACTTGGCTATAAACTTGGATTTAATGAAGAGAAAATTGAAAAAATTGATTTATTAAATTTTGATGAACATTTACTTGATTTAACAGCTCCTTTTGTTTTACTTATTAAAAAAGAGTTTAAAAATAAAAATATAATTAGTGAAGATATTGAGTTTGAAACACAAAGAGGAATGATTACAAAAAAATACAAAAGACAACTTACTTTGCAAAATCTAGATTTACAAGCAAATAATCTACTGTGGGATATTGGTGCAGGAAGTGGAAGTTGCGCAATAGAAGCTTTTAAAAGATATAAAGTAAAAACAACACTTTTTGAAAAAAATGAAACAAGAATAGATTTTATAAAACAGAATTTAAAAAATCATTATGTAATTGATACAAAACTTTTAAGTGGAGAAGCACAAGATTTTTTTCAAACACTTAAAGAGACACCTCAAAGGATATTTGTAGGAGGTGGGGGAGTTGAAGTTATAAAACAACTTCCAAAACTTTATGAAATATTAGATGAAAAAGGGATTTTATTGATAAATGCAATTACCTTAAAACATCTAAATCTTATGCTAAATGTTTTAAATGAAACAAAAATTGAATATGAAGTTTACTCTATCTCTCTTACAACATATAAAGGTAAACTTGATTTAGTAGAGCCTGAAAGACAACTATTTCAAATAAAGGTAAATAAAAAATGATATATTTTATAGGTGCTGGATGTGGAGATCCAGATTTAGTTACAGTAAAAGCACAAAAAATACTTCAAAAAGCTGATGCTGTTTTATATACTGGTTCATTAGTTCCCAAAGAGGTTCTTTCTTGGTGCAAAGCTGATGCAATTATAGAAGATTCTCAAGGTATGAAATATCCTGAGATTTTTGCTTTTTTAAAAAAGCAAAAAGATAAAGTTGTAGCAAGAGTTCATACAGGCGATCCTTCTATTTACTCAACTATTGCAAAACAGATTGAGTTTTTACAAAAAGAAAAAATACCATATGAAGTAATACCAGGAATTACAGCTGCATTTGGAGCAGCTGCTAGTTTAGGAATTGAATATACAATTCCAGGAGTTTCACAAACTATGATTTTAACAAGAGTTGAGGGAAAAACACCAAATCCTGAAAGTCTTGAAAATATATTAGCTTGTAAAAACTCTTCTTTGGTATTTTATTTATCTATTTTACTTCTTGAAAAATTAAAGAAAAAAGCTTTGAAGTTAGGATATAGCAAAGATACACCTTGTTGGGTAGTTGAAAAAGCAACATGGAAAGAAGAACAAATTTTCAAAGGAACAATTTCAAATATTCAACAACAAGTATCTCATATAAAAGGTGTAGCACTAATTCTTTTGGGAGATTTTTTAAAACAAGAAGAGACTCAAGAATCACATTTGTATGTAAAACCACTAGTTAAAGAGTTAAAGGCAGACAATGAGCAATAGACTAAAGATTGCAGTTGTATCAATAAATCAACCAAGTTTAAATAGTGCTTGTGAACTTTTAAAATACTTACATGATTTTGAGGTTGATGTATATGGTAAAAAAGATTTAAATCATAATCTTTCAAATCTTATAATCTATGAAAAAATAGATACTGTATTAGAAAATGCTTGGAAAAGATATGATGCAATTATTTGTATTTTAGCTATGGGAATTGTTGTAAGAAAGATTGCTCCTTTTTTAAAAAGTAAGGCTACAGATCCTGCAATTATTGTTATGAGTATGGATTTAAGTAAGATTATTCCCCTTTTAAGTGGACATATTGGTGGAGCAAATGAACTAAGTGACTTAATTGCTTCAAGAATTAAAGGATGCATAAATTTTATCTCAACAGCAACAGATCAAACAAATATTTTTGCTTTTGATATATTTGCAAAGAAAAATAACTTTGAAATACAAAACCTACAATGTTTAGCAAAAATCTCAAATGCATTATTAAACAATAAAGAAGTTGAAGTTAAAACTTATAAAAGCATCTTTGAAACAATCTCTGATAAAACAAATTTAAAAAGAGTAGATGAACAAAGTTTAGAACTTTGTGTAAATATAACTCCATTTACGAACAAGAGTCTAACTTTAAAACCAAAAGTTTATTTAGGGATGGGTTGTAATAAAAATACAACTTTTCAAGAGATTGAAGAAGCCTTTTTGTGCTTTTTAGATAAATACAACTTAAACAAACATCAAATAGAAAATATAGCTTCATTTGAAGCAAAAGCTGATGAGGTAGGACTTTTAGAATTTGCTTCAAAATATAGTTTTGATATAAAATTTTATAATAAAGAGCAAATAAACTCACTTCAAGCAGATTTTTCTCCATCACAAGCAACAAAGTTTTTTAATTTAAAAGGTGTAGCTGAACCATCAGCAATTTTACTTTCAAAATATAAAGAACTAATACTAAAAAAAGAAGTATATAATAAAAAAATAACAATCGCAGGAGCAGTTTAAATATGGCAAAAAGATTATATATAGTAAGTTCAGGAGCAGGAGGAACTTCATATATCACACCAGAAGCAACAAAAGCAATACAAAATAGTGAAGTTATAGTTTCATATAGTAAATATGCAAGAGAACTAAAAGAGTTATTAAAAGAAAAAGAAGTTTATACATCAGGTATGACACATGAAATACAAAGATGTAATCAAGCAATACAATATGCAAAAAGTGGGAAAACAACTTCAATCATCTCAAATGGAGATGTCAATGTATATGGAATGGCAACATTAATTGTTGAAATTATGGATGAGAAAGATTTATGGGATGAAATTGAACTTATTTCACTTCCTGGAGTTACTTCTTTTTTAGCAGCAGCTAGTAAAGCAGGAGCTCCTGTATCTCAAGACTTTTCTATTATTTCATTATCAGATAGATTAACAGATATAAATTTAATAGATAAAAGAGTTAAAGCAGCACTTGAATGTGATTTTGTTTTAGGAATTTATAATCCAAAATCAAAAAAAAGAATTAAACCATATCAAAATTTCTTAAAAGCTTTAGAAAATGGATATGAAAATAGAATTGCAATAATTGCTTCAAATGTAGGAAGAGTAGAAAAAGAAAAAATTACAATAACAACTGCACAAGATTTAATAAACAAAGATATAGAACATGAAGCTGTTTCAATGTCAACACTTATTATAATTTGTAATTCAAATTCAAAATTAACAAAAAATAATCAAGTCCTAACTCCAAGAGGATACTTAAATAAATATGAACTTGATGGAGAATTAAAATAAATATTAAATAAGTTTCCAAAAAACTAGCCCCTTTAATAATAAATTAAATTATTTTAAACTAAAATACCCATAAATTATAAGTAAGGTATAAAAATGGGC